>JAJRVE010000068.1 GCA_024277445.1 Campylobacterales bacterium | reverse complement strand
GGCTGTGTTGCGTTTAGACGTGAAAAGTTCGTAACCAATGGTGGACCAAACGGTGGTGACGGTGGTAAAGGTGGCGATGTTTACTTTAAAGTAGACAACAATAGCCACACACTTTCGGGTTTTAAAGGGCGTAAACACCTTAAAGCTGAGGGTGGTCGTCCTGGTGAAGGCTCACGTATGACAGGCAAGTCAGGTAAACCTCTGTATGTTATCGTTCCTCCTGGAACGCAGGTGATTGACAAAGAGACTGGAGAGGTGCTTTTTGATTTAGTTGATGATGGTTATGAAGTCCGCTACCTTCAAGGTGGTCGTGGTGGTTTAGGTAACTTCCACTTTAAATCTTCAACCAACCAACAACCACGTTATGCACAGCCAGGTGAGGGTTCTGTTGAACGCGAAGTGATCTTAGACCTTAAACTCATCGCAGATGTTGGTCTTGTTGGTTTTCCAAATGTTGGAAAGTCAACGCTTATCTCTACTGTTTCTAATGCTCGTCCTGAAGTGGCAAACTATGAGTTTACAACGCTTACGCCTAAGCTAGGTCAAGTCGATGTTGGTAACTATGAGTCATTTGTTATGGCTGACATCCCGGGTATTATTGGTGGGGCTAGTGATGGTAAGGGACTTGGTTTAGAGTTTTTACGTCATATTGAGCGTACCAAAACCCTTCTCTTTATGATCGATCTTGACAACTACCGTGACATGATGGAGCAGTTAGAGACACTTAAAGTCGAACTTGAAAAGTACTCTGAAAAACTACATGGCCGTTCGTACGCGATCGCCTTAACACGTAGTGATGCAGTTTTACAAGATGAAGCGATAGAACGTACGAAAGCATTCATAGAAGCACTTGGTCTTGTTGCAGGTTCTAAGAGCCACTTTGGTTTTGACAGTGACTTCCCATTTTTTGAACAAGATGATGAAAATGGTACCGTAGCTTATGATGCGAGTAAACCACTGTTTGTAGCACCGATCTCATCGGTAATGCATACAAACATAGATGGTCTGCGTTACGCACTCAACGACTTGGTTAAAAAGAACCGTTAATGAAACGTCTTGTTGTTAAAGTTGGCTCTGCTGTTTTAACTCAGAACGATGGGGTTGCGCTTGAACGCATGCAAAACCTTGTTGACTTTCTTTATGATCTATCTCAGCATTATGAGGTACTTCTTGTCTCTTCTGGCGCAGTCGCGGCAGGTTATAGTAAACTCCCCTTAGACAAAAGTGATGTTGAAAACAAACAAGCCTTAGCGGCTATTGGTCAACCCCACCTAATGGCACTTTACAATAAAAAGTTTGCTAAGTATGAAAAGATCTGCGCACAGGTTTTAGTAACTGCGGCTAACTTCCAAAGTCAAGAACAAGCTGATCGTATTAAGACTACGGTTGATACACTCCTCAGTAGTGGTGTTATCCCTATTGTCAATGAAAATGACGTCACAGCAACCGATGAGTTAGTGCTTGGTGATAATGATCAACTCTCTGCCTATACAGCGCATGCAATCGATGCTGAGATCTTACTGATACTTTCAGATATTGATGCCTATTATGATCATGATCCACGTACGAATAGCGATGCTAAGATCTTGAAAGAGGTTGGGGCTGTCAGCAGTGATGAACTCTCTCGGGAGGCAACACCTCATGGTGACTTCGCGACTGGTGGTATTGTGACCAAACTTAAGGCAGCTGACTATATGTTAAAGCATGGTCGTAGTATGTTTTTAAGTTCAGGTTTTGACTTGAGTGATGCTAAAAGTTTTCTTCTTGATGCAAACCACACAGGTGGTACTCTTTTTACAAAGGCCAACTAATGAATGTTATCTTTATGGGTACACCCGATTATGCAAGCGAGATACTCTCTGCCTTAGTCAAAGATAGTGAGATCAATGTTGTCGCTGTCTATACCCAACCTGACAAACCTGTTGGACGTAAAAAAGTGATGACCCCTCCGATTACTAAGGTAGTTGCTCAAGAGAATGACCTTCCTGTCTATCAGCCAACACGTCTGCGTGATGAAGAGACGGTTGCCGAGCTTCTTAAAATAGCGTGTGATTATATCGTCGTTGCTGCTTATGGTCAGATCTTGCCTAAGTCGGTACTCGATCATGCTCCTTGTATCAACCTTCACGCTTCGATTTTGCCGGATTATCGTGGTGCAAGCCCTATCCAACAAGCTATTCTTAATGGCGATAAAGAGACTGGTGTAACGGCTATGATGATGAACGTTGGTCTTGATACGGGTGACATCATAAAGATCGAAAAGATCGCCATAGGTGATGATGAGATGGTGAGTACACTGTTTGATCGCTTAACCATCTGTGCGAAAGCATTGACCTTGGATGTCTTGAAGAACTTTGACACTTACACTCCTGTCGCTCAAGATGAGACCAAGGCGACGCACTGTACTAAGATCACGAAACAAGAGGGCTTAGTCAGTTTTGATGAAGCAAGATCACTTTATAACCGCTACCGTGCCTTTACACCTTGGCCGGGTGTCTATTTAGAGAGTGGTCTGAAGATCAAAAAATGCATTTAGTTGAAACAGAGAAGAGACATAATGCTGGTGAGATCCTCTCTATAGATAAAGAGCAGATCGTGGTAGGGTGTACAAAAGGTTCTGTCGCCATCGAATTGGTACAACCTGCCTCTAAAAAAGAGATGAGTGTGATCGCTTATCTAAATGGTAAGCGCCTTTCACTTGCAGATACACTCGCTTAACACAGTAGACTCAACGCAGCGTTACTTACTTGATGCCCTAAAAGAGGGTACTCTTTCTGCCCCAATTTGTGTCACAGCCTTACGTCAAGAAGCAGGTAAGGGAAGTCGTGGCAATAACTGGAATGGCTTAGAGGGTAACCTTTTTTTCTCCTTTGCTATAGAACGAGAGAAGTTACCTAATGATCTTAAACTTGAGTCTTCTTCGATCTATTTTACCTACCTATTAAAAGATCTGCTTGCAAAAGAGGGCTCAACGCTTTGGTTGAAATGGCCTAATGATTTTTATCTAGGTGATGTGAAGATCGGTGGTGCGATTACCAACCTTTACAAAGAGACGCTTATTTGTGGGATTGGTCTTAACACTAAGGTCGCTCCTGATGGCTTTAGTGCGCTTGACATCGAAATTAACAACGAAGATCTCTTAAAAAAATACTTCGAAATTTTAAAAAATCCTCCAAAATGGAAGCAGATTTTTAGTCAATATGAGATAGAATTTGGCAAAAGCAGAAGCTACTTCACCCACAGTGGTGATCAACGACTTTCATTAGAAAATGCCCAACTGTTAGATGACGGTTCAATAGAATGTGATGGACAAAGGATATTTAGTTTACGATGAGTGAAATTATAGTAATTGCCAACCAAAAGGGTGGTGTAGGAAAAACAACAACTGCTGTTAACCTTGCTGCCTCTCTTGCGGTCGAAGGTAAAAAAGTACTTCTTATCGATTCTGATCCTCAAGCGAATGCGACAACCTCATTGGGTTATAGTCGTAATGATTATGAGTTTAACATCTACCATGTACTCATTGGTACAAAAAAACTTCGTGACATCATCTTAAACACTGAGATAGACACGCTTGACCTTGCTCCGGCAAACATTGGTCTTGTGGGTGTTGAAAAAGAGTATTATGATGCTGGTAATACCAAGGGTCGTGAGCTTATCATGAAAAAAGCCTTGGCACCGATGAAGTCGAGTTATGATTACATCATCATTGACTCACCTCCAGCACTAGGGCCAATGACGATCAATGCACTTTCAGCGGCTAACTCTGTCATCATCCCCATACAGTGTGAATTCTTTGCACTTGAAGGTTTGGCACAACTTCTTAACACGGTACGTTTGATCCGTAAGACGATTAATCCTCGTTTAGAGATCAAGGGCTTCTTACCAACGATGTACAGTGCGCAAAATAATCTCTCTAAGCAGGTTTTTGCCGACTTACGTCAACACTTTGATAACAAGTTGTTTAAAGATATAGATGAAGAGCTTATTGTCATTCCTCGTAATGTACGTTTGGCAGAAAGTCCAAGTTTTGGAAAGCCAGCACTCCTTTACGATGCAAAGTCGAGTGGTTCGATCGCCTATCAAAATCTTGCACAAGCAATCATTGCGTAAAAGGGTCGGTTGATGGCAAAGATGAAAGCAAAACTCGGTCGTGGTCTTGGTGAACTTCTCGGTGAGATGGAAGAGGCGTATGACAACGAAGTCCCTAACAGTGAATCCGTAGTAGAACTAACACTTTCACAGATTAAACCCAACCCTTTTCAGCCGCGTAAGCATTTTGATGATAAGTCTCTCTCAGAACTAGCAGACTCTATCAAACATCATGGTCTGATCCAACCGATAGTTGTTGTTGAAGATATAGATGGTTACGTCTTGGTGGCGGGTGAGCGTCGTCTGCGTGCGAGTAAACTAGCAAAGATCAAGACGATACGTGCGGTTATCGCAAATATAGATGAAGATATGATGCGTCAGCAGGCACTCATAGAGAACATCCAGCGTGACGAACTTAACATTGTTGACTTGGCACATGCCTATGGTGAACTCTTAGAAGTTCACGGTATCACTCATGATGAACTTTCATCTATGGTCCATAAGTCACGTGCGCACATTACCAACACCCTTCGTCTTTTACAACTCTCTAAAAAGACCTTGGCGGCGTTAAAAGATGGCAAGATTACTGCGGGACATGCTAAGGTTTTAGTGGGTCTTAGTGATAAAGACCAAGTAACCCTTGTTGCTTCTATTGTTGGGCAGAAGTTGAGTGTTCGTGAAGTCGAGGCTATGGTCAAGTCTATGAAGGGTGGCACTGCTTTGCCATCCATTAAAAAACCTAAAGAGGTTACTTATGACTTCTCTGCTTTGACGTCTAAGTTTAGTGATCTTGGGTTTAAGGTGAAGGCTAAGTCGAATGAGATTACGCTCTCTTTTGAGAGTGAAGAGGAAATTGAGAAGCTTCTCGAAAGACTTTACTAAACTTTCTTTATACTTTTTTAACTAACATTAATACAACATGCTTGTCATTCCTGTGAAGACAGGAATCCACGAGTTATTTCCTCTTTTGAATTGATTAGTTCTTTACTCTTTTAGGTTGGTTTTCTTGATTACATTATCTTTGTCTCATGACTCTTTCCTTTTTGGCACTGCCCAAAAAGGAAACGAAAAAGGCGCCTCTAACGGCTTTCCCTAAAGGGATTTCCTTTGGTCACAGGTCGCTAGCTCGCGACTACCTTCATTCCACTCATTGCGTTCCTAAAAACAGTTAACTCGCCTTTGGCTCAAACAGAACTGTTTTCTTAACGGAACTCCATTCGCTTCATTCAGCCCTGCAGATGTTAGAGAGGGATTCAAGCGGTAACGCATTGATTAATGTGAGAGCTCATCGCTCTCATCCCTGCCTGAATATTCTTGCAGTAGCTATACTTAGCCTCGTATATATTGCTACGACATTTTTCAATATCAATTGTCAAGCAGTTTAACTAGGGATAAAAGCGAATAGCTTTTAATTTAAAATAATGCGTCACCGCTTGCTCTTCCTTCGAAACATCTGCAGAGCTGAGCGCAGAGAACGTAACTGCGTAAAAAAATGGCACTGTTTGAGCGAATAGCGAGTTTGCCATTTTTAGCAGTGAAGTGACCGTAGCGAAGGAAGTCGACAGCGTGTCGACCTGTGACCAAAGGAAATCCCTTTAGGGAAAGCCGTTTCGAGAGCTTTTTTGCTTACTTTTTTGTCGATACAAAAAAGTATGAGTATTGCAAAAAGCAGAAAATAATTTCCAAAAAATCATTATAATCAAAATAGAGATACTGTTTTAATAAAAGAAATTGATAAAACAAAGAACAAATTTTAAAAGTTTTGTTACTTTTTAAGCCACATCACCCCACCAAACCAAGGAATTTTTTATCTATACAAAATTCCCAACCATCTTTAACAAAGCCTTTATCTATACTATAGTAAAATTGCGCAACTTTTAGGAGGTGGTATGTTAGATATAAATCCGTTGCTGTTAAGCATCACGATCGTAGTCTTCCTTATCCTTATTGCCGTTCTAAACAGTTTGCTATTCAAACCTCTATTCACTTACATGGAAGAGCGTGACGCAAGTATTAAAGCAGATAACGACAAAGTTGGTAACAACGATGCTGAAATCGCTGAACTTACTGCACAAGCGCAAAAGATTGTAAATGATGCGAAATTGGAAGCAGCGGCGATAAGAGAGAAAGTGGTTGCAGAAGCGAAAGAACTCGCAGAAAGCAAAATTGAAGCAAAACGTGCTGAATTAGCGAAAGACAAACTAGAGTTTGAAAAGTCACTAGCGGAAACCCGTGAAGAACTTAAAACAACTCTAATGTCGCAAGTGCCTCTTTATAAAGAAGCAGTTAAAGCTAAGTTTAGTCAAATATAAGGAAACGATGTGAGTAAAATTCTTTTACCTTTATTGTTTGTGTCACTATCACTGTTTGCTAATGAGCATGCAGCTGAAGGTGGAACAGACATTGTACAGCGCACCGTTAACTTCGTTATCTTTGCAGGTATCATCTGGTACTTGTTAGCAGAGCCAGTGAAAAACTTCTTCGGAGGTCGTTCACAAGACATTGCTAACGAACTGCAAAAGGTGCAAGACAAACTCAAAGAATCAAAGCAGGCTAAAGAAGCTGCAGAAGCAAAGGTTTCAGAGGCTAGTAAACTGGCTGAAGAGATCATTGCAACTGCATCTAAAGAGGGTAAGATCTTAAACGAGAAGATCCTTAAGCAGTGCGATGCAGACTTAGAGAACATGTCAAAGCAAGGTGGCGCTGGTATGGAACTTGAACAACGTAAGATGGTTCGTAATCTCGTAGATGAGATTATGGGTGATGTACTTGCTCAAGAGAGTTCTGCACTTGACAAAGACGCTATGGCGAACATCATAATGAAGAAGGTAGCATAATGCAAGAGTTAATCGCAAAACGCTATGTTAAATCATTAGGTGAAGCTACAGGTTCTGAGTCACTTGTTAATATCGCTGAGATATTTAATGCAATCGCTGGAAGCTTTAGCAACGATAAGTTTATCGCTGTTATGGAAAACCCAGAAGTTGCAGACGCAGACAAAGAATCAATTCTACTAGATGCTGTTAAATCAGCAAATAGCGATAAGTTAAACAACTTTATCAAGCTATTAGTAGAAAACGGACGTATCAGTATCATTCCCGCAATGGCTGAAGAGATGCGTAAAGAGATCGCACGTAGTTCTAAGAACTATAGCGGTGTTGTTTACAGCAATGAAGATGTGGATGCAAAGACATTATCTGACCTAAGTACTGGTCTCGGTAAAAAAGTTGATGCAACAGTTGAGTTAACGTTTATCAAGAGTGACTACGATGGCCTTAAGGTTGAAGTAGCTGATCTTGACATGGAGATTAATTTCTCTAAGACACGTGTTAACGCACAACTTGTAGAACATATCTTAAAAGCAATCTAAATAGGAGGCAAATACAGTGGTAGCTAAAATTCAAGCTGATGAAATCAGCTCAATCATTAAAGAGCGTATCGATAACTTTGAACTAAGTGTTGATATCAACGAAACAGGTACAGTTATTTCTTACGCAGACGGCGTTGCACAGGTTTATGGCATGAGCAATGTTATGGCAGGTGAAATGGTCGAATTCGAAGACGGGACTCAAGGTCTTGTTCTTAACCTCGAAGAGGCAAGCGTAGGTGTTGTTCTTCTTGGACGTAGTGAAGAACTTCGTGAAGGTATGAGCGTTAAACGTCTTGGTAAACTTTTAAGTGTACCAGTTGGTGACGCAGTTATCGGTCGTGTTGTTAATGCACTTGGAGAGCCAATTGATGGTAAAGGTCCAATCGAATCAGTAGAGAGTCGTCCTGTTGAAGAGAAAGCACCTGGTATTATGGAACGTAAATCGGTTCATGAGCCTCTTGCAACTGGTATTAAAGCGATTGACGCACTCGTGCCAATCGGTCGTGGTCAACGTGAGCTTATCATTGGTGACCGTCAGACTGGTAAGACTACGGTTGCACTTGACGCGATTATCAACCAAAAGGGTAACGGCGTTATCTGTATTTACGTTGCTATCGGTCAAAAAGAGTCTACTGTTGCTCAAGTTGTTCGTCGTTTAGAAGAGCATGGCGCAATGGAGTACACAATCGTTGTATCTGCTACTGCAGCAGAAGCGGCAGCACTTCAGTACCTAGCACCATACACTGGTGTAACGATGGGTGAGTACTTCCGTGATAACGCACGCCACGGTTTGATCGTTTATGATGATCTTTCTAAGCATGCAGTTGCATACCGTGAAATGTCACTAATCCTTCGTCGTCCTCCGGGTCGTGAAGCATATCCTGGTGATGTTTTCTACCTACACTCTCGTCTTCTTGAGCGTGCAGCGAAGCTTAATGATGATGAAGGTGCAGGTTCACTTACTGCTCTTCCTATTATTGAGACGCAAGCGGGTGACGTTGCGGCGTATATCCCAACAAACGTTATCTCTATCACTGATGGTCAGATCTTCCTAGAAACTGACCTTTTCAACTCAGGTATCCGTCCAGCGATTAACGTTGGTCTTTCGGTATCTCGTGTTGGTGGTGCTGCTCAGATTAAAGCGACTAAGCAAGTTGCTGGTACCTTACGTCTTGACCTTGCTCAGTATCGTGAACTTCAAGCATTCGCTCAGTTCGCGTCTGATCTTGATGAGCTTTCTCGTAACCAACTTGAGCGTGGACAGAGAATGGTAGAGGTGCTTAAGCAACCTGCCTTCTCTCCACTAGCAGCAGAGCAGCAAGCACTTATCATCTTCGCTGGAAACGAAGGCTTCCTTGATGATATGGACGCTTCATTTGTTGTTAAATTTGAGTCAGAGCTTTACCCATTTGTTGAGGCATCTTACCCACAAATCTTCGAAAACATTAGAAGTGCTTCGAAGATCGACGATGAGACAAACGCTCTAATGAAAAAAGCGCTTGAAGAGTTCAAAGCTTCTTTTATTGCTGAATAAGAAGGACCAATTATGGCCAACTTGAAAGACATTAAAAGACAGATAGGAAGTGTAAGTAACACGCAAAAAACAACGCGTGCTATGAAGCTTGTTTCGACTGCAAAGCTACGCCGCGCAGAAGAACTTGCTCGCAAGTCTCGTCTGTTTGCTGAAAAAACAAATGCCATGATCCAAGATATTGCATCTCAGATAGAGTGCACTAAAATGGGTGGCATTGACAACCGTTGTTTCACTGAAATTGAAACACCAAAAATGGTTGATATTATCTTTGTAACAGCTGACAAAGGTTTGTGTGGTGGTTTTAACATTCAAACGTTAAAAGCTGTCAACAAAATGATGAAAGAGTTCAAAGAAGATAAAGTCAAAGTACGTCTTCGTGGTATTGGTAAAAAGGGTGTTGAGTTTTACAAGTACAATGAAGTTGAACTGTTTGATGCGGTAACTGACCTTAGTTCCGCTCCTGATATGGGACGCGCAGCTGAGTTCATCACTACATCGATTAGTGACTTTAAAGAGGGTAAGACTGATGGTGTTTACATAATCCATAATGGATATAAAAACATGATTACACAAGAGTTACACGTTGATCGTGTTCTTCCTGTTGACACAAGTAGTTATGACTGTACTGAAAATGTACATAAATCACTTCTTGAGATCGAAGCAGAAGATAGCGAAGCAATGTTGGACTCTCTACTTACTAAGTATGTTGAATACAACATGTATTATGCGTTGATCGACTCTGTCGCTGCTGAGCACTCTGCTCGTATGCAAGCGATGGACGCGGCAACAAACAATGCAAAAGAGATGGTTAAGACGCTCAATGTTAAGTATAACAAAGCGCGTCAAGAAGCAATTACAACAGAGCTGATAGAGATTATCAGTGGTGTTGAGTCAATGAAATAATGGAGGATACAATGGTTGGTAAAATAGTCCAAGTAATGGGTCCAGTTGTTGACGTTGAGTTCGAGGGAAAACTTCCTGCGATCAACGAGGCAATTGATGTTAAAGGTGGATTGGGTGAAAACACATTCCGTCTTGTTCTTGAAGTAGCTGCTCACATCGGTGGTGGTCGTGTTCGTACGATCGCTATGGATATGAGTGACGGTCTTGTTCGTGGTCAGGAAGCAGTCGCTACAGGCGCTCCTATCAACGTTCCTGTTGGAGAGAAAGTCCTTGGACGTATCTTCAACGTAATTGGTGAGACAATTGATGGCGGTGAGCAGGTTACTGACGCACCAACATGGTCAATTCACCGTGATCCTCCTCCATTCATCGACCAGTCTACTAAGACTGAGATGTTTGAGACAGGTATCAAAGTTGTTGACCTTCTTGCACCATACTCAAAAGGTGGTAAGGTTGGTCTATTTGGTGGTGCTGGTGTTGGTAAAACAGTTATCATCATGGAGCTTATTCACAACGTTGCACACGGTCACGACGGTCTTTCTGTCTTCGCTGGTGTTGGTGAGCGTACTCGTGAAGGAAATGACCTTTACTATGAGATGAAAGATTCGAATGTATTTGACAAAGTTGCACTGTGCTACGGTCAAATGTCTGAGCCTCCAGGAG
>JAJRVE010000067.1 GCA_024277445.1 Campylobacterales bacterium | reverse complement strand
TATGAGTGAAGATGACACAGCGAAGTTAGAGAGTTTAGAAGCCGATCTTAAAGCACGTGTTATCGGTCAAGAGAGTGCAGTTGAAAAAGTGACCTTGGCCATTAAACGTTCACGCGCAGGTCTAAACGAAAGGGATAAGCCAATAGCCTCATTCCTCTTCTCTGGCCCAACAGGTGTCGGTAAGACTGAGCTTGCTAAGTGTTTGGCTGATGAGATGGGTATCCACTTCGAGCGTTTTGACATGAGTGAATACATGGAAAAACATGCCCTTTCACGTCTTGTTGGCGCACCTCCGGGTTATGTCGGGTATGAGCAGGGTGGATTGCTGACAGAAGTGATCCGTAAACATCCTTATACGGTTTTACTTCTTGACGAGATCGAAAAAGCGCATCCTGACTTGGTGAACATCTTGCTACAAGTCATGGACAACGCAACCCTCACAGATAACAATGGCTACAAAGCGAACTTTAAAAACGTTGTACTTATTATGACCTCAAATGTGGGTGCGCAAGCAGCAAGTGTTATGGGCTTTAACGCTGACCAAGCACTTTCACGTGGCGAAGAGTTAAAAGCCTTCTTTACCCCTGAGTTTAGAAACAGACTTGATGGTGTCATAGAGTTCGCACCACTAGAGATTAACGTGGTTGAAGACATCGTGGTGAAGTTTATTGCTGAACTTAATGAACAACTTGCTAAGAAAAAAGTAGTGGTTGAGGTGAGTGAAAAGGCGCGTGGTTATCTTGCTGAGATGGGTTACGATGTCGCGATGGGTGCACGTCCGCTTGGGCGTGTCATCCAAGAACGTATTAAAGACAAGTTGACCGATGAGATGCTGTTTGGTAAACTCAAAAATGGTGGTAAGGTTATGGTTGATTACGATAAGACCTTGACCCTTGATTTTAGTGAATGATAAAAAAACTAGACTACAGACACGACTTTCCTCATCCTAACGAAGCCAATGACGATGGCATCGTCGCCTTTGGTGGGGACTTAAACCCCACACGTCTCTACAAAGCGTACCGTGAAGGGATCTTCCCTTGGTATACTATAGGTGATCCCATACTCTGGTGGTCTCCAGATCCTCGTCTTATCTTGCACCTTGATGACTTTAAACTCCGAAAATCGCTTAAAAAACGCATGAAGCATTTTGAGATACGTTTTGACACTCAGTTTGAACAGGTCTTAAAAGAGTGTGCTGCGATCCATCGACCGGGGCAGAAAGGTACATGGTTACAACCCGACCTCATTGAAGCCATGAGTGAACTCCATGCCTTAGGTAAAGCACACTCCATCGAGGCCTATTATGAGGGCGAGTTGGTTGGTGGGCTTTATGGTATTAGTGTGGGGGCTATCTTCTGTGGAGAGTCGATGTTTGCTAAGAAGAACGATGCCTCGAAGGTTGCCTTCGCTGTTTTAGTCGAAAAGCTAAAAGAGTGGGGCTATGCGTTCATAGATGCACAAGTTCCCACTGGACACTTAAAGTCCTTAGGTGCAATTGAAGTCTATCGTGATTACTTTTTGGAACTTCTACATAAAAATCGTGATGTTTGCGTTGCTGATGAGGCTTGGAAAATTTACGGAAGTTTAAAACTCACTTAGTTTCTCGCGAACCGCTATCCGATAAGCAAAATAATGCTCCCCTTAAATAACCCTATGTTAAACTTACACTATTAAATCATTAGGGTGAACCATGGTAACTACAGACGTTTTAAAAGAGAAGATCATTGAGGGACTTAGTCTAGAAGACATTGAAGCAAGTGAGATTAGTGATACTGATCCACTTTTTGGTGAAGATGGTCTTGGGCTTGACTCCGTTGATGCTATAGAGCTGACACTTGTCATTGAAAAAGAGTTTGGTGTTAAAGTCACTAACATCGCAGATGCAGAGACGATCTTTGCAACAGCACAGTCACTGTGCGAGTACATCAACGCAAATAAGTAAACTTCTAACTTCTTGGTACTCGTAAGGGTATTGGGAAGCTACTGCTACATTTCTCAAACACTATTTTCCATTAACTCGATAGTTTAGGAAGATGCCACTGCTGTTTATAAGCAATTAACCGTATTAATATACTTACAACACCAACACTTAAGATAGTGATATTATTCATATATCCAATTAGATTAAGTAAGGTTAATAAAAGAGCGACGATGAGTGCAATGGAACCATAAAAGTCTGTGACTAAAACAGCAGGGACCTTGTTGATCATAATATCACGCGTGAGACCACCACCGACTGCTGTTAAAAAACTCAAAATGATGATACCAAAAATATTATACTCCGCATGGATAGCTAAGAGTGCTCCTGTTATGCTAAATGCGACGAGACCAACAGTGTCACTGATGACGAAGAGCCATTTATGTTCTATCTTGTCTGAACGTAAGGAACGAAAAGAGAAGGCTATGATGAGTGTGATAAGTAGTGTCGTTGCCGGATAATACTCACTAAAGGCAAAAGGTGTGCGATGTAGTAGGGCGTCACGTAAAATTCCACCTCCTAGCGCAGTTAATGACGCGGCGATGAGGATACCTAACAGGTCTAGTCGATTACGAACACCAACTAAAAATCCACTAAGACTAAAAGCAATAATACCTATGATATCGGTAAGAAGAAAGATATTCATACTTAAATATCAGTGTAGTCTTTTTTGAAAGCAACATATCGCGTTGCTGAAGCGTAAAGCTCTTTGACTTCATCTTCTGTTAATTCGCGGACTACTTTTGCGGGACTTCCCATGATGAGCGAACGAGGGGGAAAAACCTTGTTCTTAGTGACTAAAGACCCCGCGCCAACAATCGACTCTTTACCAATCACTGCACCATCTAAGATGGTAGCACTCATCCCG
>JAJRVE010000066.1 GCA_024277445.1 Campylobacterales bacterium | reverse complement strand
GCGACCACCGTTCATAACCTAAGTCGAGATGACCTTGATCTTGCTAATATCCAGTACCGTGGTAAGAACACACTCTTACGTCATGAGAGTAACGCCCTCGCCTCTTTTTATGAGTATGACTACATTAACATCTACTCAAACACAGGCAACTACAGCAGTGAACTACTTTCACTTCAAGCAGCTATAAAAAGTTTTGACAGTGCTGCTGATGCGTGGTTTACACAAGAAGAGACGCGTGAAGAAGAGCTACAAACACGTCATGAAGCCTTTGATCTTGCTTATGTCAAACTAATGGACACGCTCAACACCATGATAGAAAACAACATGGTCTACGAAGAGAAACGTTTTGTTTTACAACTAGGGCTTAGTGGTGTTATCTTGTTGCTTCTGTTGTTTGGTGTATTTTGGACATCAATGCGTTTTAAGAGCATTGTAAAGGACCTGGACAAGCTAACAGATACAGAGGCTGTTGAGTTGGGTGAGTTTGCTACAAACGAAGCAGACATCATCTCTAAACATATTGGACGTGCACCAAAAGCTGTTGCCACTAAAAATCCTGCCTATACAGACAGCGAAACCGAGATCAGTAGTTATAAAGGTCTTATGCATGAATACGGTGCCAACAAAAACCAAAAATTAGGTAACTACACGGCACTCTGTATCTTTGCTATCGATAAGCTCAGTGAGATAGAGATGCAGTACCCACAAGAGCTTTCATCAGCACTCGTTAAAAAAGTGGGCTTTATGCTTTCGTTATATCGTCAACGCAACGATTTCATCGCACGTATCGACCATAACCAGTTTGTCATCTTACTCTCACGTCAAGATAAGACAAGTGCTATTAATGACTGTGAGCTTATCCGTAAAAGTGTTGAAGAAGCTACATTTAAAACGGCTGATGGTCAAGACCTAAGGATTACACTGAGCGGTGGATTTGTTCAGAAGATGTCAACACAGAACTTAGATGAAGTCATAACCAAGGCAAACAAAGTACTTTCTATGTCTATCCAACATGGTGGTAATCGTATCGCACAACTTAGAGATAAAAATGCCGCACTAAAGTAGCAATAATTATTGCTACTTATATACCCACTCTTTAAAAACTACACGTGAAAAGCGTTAGTTTTACCCTCCAACTTTCTCATTTAACTTTAACAGTGCAATTTAACGCTATAATCGCCTTTTACTATGGACACTTCCAGTTGAGCACATACAAATAGTATGTACTGAGTTGGAAGTGCCCTAGGGCATCTCTAAAACCCCTAGTCATCCTCAGAGAGGAGAAAAAGAGATGAAATTGTGAAATACTTTTTTAGAGTCATAGCCATAGCTACGACGATGAAAAATAATTTGCAAGTTCGCTCTTTTTATCTCTCCCTTTGGGCACTAGAGAGGAACCCACACTCGGCGTTACCCTTTCTTGCCTTAGCTATGGCTAGGACTTCAAAAGGTCGCCTTCATTGTGAATTCTTCTCAAGTGCTGAGGACAACTAGGTACTTTAGAGATGCCCTATATGTACACTCTTATTGAAGGACGGTTAATGAGTATTACTATTCATACTTATGATGCAGTTATTGTTGGAGCGGGTCTTGCTGGTAATGCAGCAGCGCGTGAACTACAAAAAGCTGGCAAAAAAGTTGCAGTTATCACTAAACTACACCCACTACGCTCACATTCAGGTGCAGCTCAAGGTGGTGTTAATGCCGCATTTAGCGACGAGGACAGTGTAGAGTTACACGAGTTTGACACGGTTAAGGGTGCTGACTATTTAGCAGACCAAGATGCGGTTGAATTTATGTGTAAAAATGCTCCGGAAACAATCCGTTGGGCAGAACGTATGGGTGCTGTTTTTTCTCGTCAAGAGAACGGACAGATCGCACAACGTCCATTTGGTGGTCAGTCATCTCCACGTGCATGTTACGCAAAAGACCGTACAGGTCTTACGCTTCTACAAACCATGTATGAGCAAGCATTTCGTGAAGGTGTTGAGTACTGGGACGAGTGGTATGCTGCTGACATCCTTTATGAAGATGGCAAAGCTTACGGTGTTGTAGCCTTTAACATTCGTAACATGGAAAAAGTGATCATCAATGCTAAGTCTGTTCTTTTTGCAACAGGTGGTTATGCACGTTCATTTAAGATCAACTCAAATGCACACGCAAACACAGGTGATGGTCTAAGTATCGTTGCACGTCATGGTCTTCCTCTTGAAGATATGGAGTTTGTACAGTTTCACCCATCGGGTCTTTCTGGAAACGGTGTACTGATCTCTGAAGCAGCACGTGGTGAAGGTGGTCAACTCTTCAACTCTGAAGGCGAACGCTTCATGGAAAAATACGCGCCAAACGCTATGGAACTTGCATCTCGCGATGTTGTTGCTCGTGCCATCATCCAAGAGATCCGTGAAGGTCGTGGTGTAGGTCCTCGTAAAGATGCCGTTTACATCAACTTGACACACCTTGGTGCTGACCTTATTATGGAACGTCTACCTGAACTACGTGATCTTGCGATTACGTTCTTGGGTCTTGACATGATCAAAGAGCCTATCTTAATCTCTGCTACAGCGCACTACTCTATGGGTGGTATCCCTTGTGACATTGATGGACACGTTCGTAAGAACAACACTGAGTTTGTAGAAGGTTTCTACGCTGCTGGTGAGTGTTCTTGTGTAAGTGTTCACGGTGCAAACCGTTTGGGTGCTAACTCGGTTCTTGAAGCGATGCTATTTGGTCGTTTTGTTGGTAAGTCTATGGTTAAAGACATCGATAACATCGAACTTAAGGTCGCAACTGAAAAAGATGCTGATCGTATGGTCGCTGAGATGGAGTGGGTTCTGACTAACAACGGTACAGAACGTGTTCCTCATCTTCGTCACGAACTGCAACAAGGTATGACAGACAACGCGGGTGTTTTCCGTACAGAAGAGACACTTAAAATTCAAGTCGAAAACATCAAAGTACTACGTGAGCGTTATAAGAACATTCGTATTGATGACAAGTCTAAGATCTTTAACACAGAACTTCAAGAGGCGATTGAGTTTGGTCACATGCTTGACTACTCACTCTTCATCGTTGAGTCTGCGTTAGCACGTAAAGAGAGCCGTGGTGCTCACTACCGTGAAGACTTTGACAAGCGTGATGACGAGAACTTCCTTAAGCACACTATGGCTTATATGGATGACAATGGCGATATTACGCTTGACTACATGGATGTCGTTCTTGGCAAACATGAGCTTATGGCTAGAACATACTAAGGAGACGAGATGGATAACAATTCAATCACAACAAAAGATGTAACATTTAAAGTTTTTCGTTTCAACTCAGAGACTGACTACCTACCAATGTACAAAGAGTACAAGATGGAAGTCACCTCAGAAGAGGTTGTTCTAGACATTCTTGACCGTATTAAGTGGGATATTGATGGTTCTTTCTCTTACAGAAGAAGCTGTCGTCACGGTATCTGTGGTGCTTGTGCTATTCAAGTTAATGGTAAAGCAACACTAGCATGTAAGGTAAACCTACATAGCTTGACAGAAACATTTGGTGACGAGTTGATCATTGAGCCACAAAGCACTAAGCGCGCGGTTAAAGACATGATCATCGATAAGTCTGATTTCTGGGAGAAACATGCTCAGGTTAAGCCTTACCTTGACTCTCACATCGAAGAGCATCCAGAGATGGAGTGTATGGTTTCTATCGAAGAGAACGACCGCATTATGGAAGCAGACCTTTGTATCCAGTGTGGTGCTTGTCACTACGCTTGTCCTGTTGTTGAGATCAATGAGCAGTTCATCGGCCCTGCAGCCTTTGTTAAAGCATACCGTTTTGAAGCAGATATTCGTGATGATGCACATATTGAGCGTCTTGAAGAGTGTGCTTTACCAGAACAAGGTGTTTGGGACTGTGTTAAATGTTTCGAATGTGCTGAAGCTTGTCCAAAAGAGATCAACCCTATTGAGAAGATCACTTCTCTTCACCAGATGATCTTTAAAGATAAGGTTTACAAGAACGGTGTGGCTGAGCGTCATGCGGTTGGTTTTGCCCACTCTATTAAGAAGCATGGTCTTCTTGATGAGGGTCAACTGGTTCTTTACTCTGAGGGTCCAAGTATTGTTAAGCACATTCCTGTTGCCCTTCAGATGTTCAAAAAAGGCAAGATCGTTATGCCTTGGAACATGCCAAAATCAGACAACCTTGATGAGATCCAAAAGCTCATTAAGTCATCTTCAACAACGAAATATTAGGAGTCAGTATGTCTAAATTAAAATATGCACTATTTACAGGATGTACGGCAAAAGAGTCAACTCCTGAGCAGATGATGTCAACTATGGCCGTTGCTAAAAAACTTGACATCGAGCTAATCGAACTAACAGAAGCTTCATGTTGTGGTGCTTCTCACCTTCAAGATTATGATGACTTTTTGTCATTAGTGCTTAATGCACGTAACATCGCGTATGCTGAGAAGCATGGTCTTACCATGGTTACCATCTGTAATACATGTCAGCTTAACACAGCGATGACGAAGCACCGTCTTGACAACAATGCTGAGCTTAAAGCACGTGTTAACGAAAAACTAGGCGAAGTTGGTCTTGAGTACAAGGGAACTTCACTGGTAACACACTTCCTCTACGCGATCATCGATGACTTCGGTCTTGACAAGATCAAAGAGATGGTCGTTAAGCCACTAAGCCAGTTCAACATCGCACCATTTTATGGTTGTCATAATATCCGTCCTTCTGAGCTTCAAAACGAGTCTCACAAGACACCGGAGAACCCATACAACCCTACTTCACTTGATGATCTTATCATCGCGTGTGGTGGTCAAAATGTGGATTATGATGAGAAGAACAAGTGTTGTGGTTTCCACGCAGAGCTTCAAGCACCTAAGACTGCCGCTACCCTAACAGGTAACGCTATTGCTGGCGCTATGGATCAAAATGCTGACTGGATGGTCACACCTTGTCCTCTATGTCACCTTAAGCTTGATACTCAATACCACCACGCTTCTGTAGCGATTGGTCGTGAAGTTAAGCTTCCGGTTCTTCACATGCAGCAGATGATCGGTCTTGCACTGGGCTGTTCAACTGAAGAGCTTGGTCTTAAGCACCACGTTTCTGAAGTAGACTTCGTTTAATCTACTGCGATGCACCACTTCTTGGTGCATCTTCTTTCTATCCTCCCTATTTAAACTATAAGCTTTTTCACAAGCAGGTACAAGCAGGTTTGCACTTCCTAGACTTAATTCTTTTATACAATATTCCTAGCACAAGCAGGTACTGACTTCACCCTCTTAGGTGCTACATGGCAATACCGCTTTGGTGCAGGACTTTAGCAGTCAATTTCTCTCTCCAGAAATGCCCTAAAGTAACGAGCCTTACAAGCCTTTTATGATAGAGAGTGTGTTATGATTTTTATCATTCAAGGACAACTCTATGATCAAGCAACGCTGGACAAGACTTTCGGTATTAACCATACAGAGGGTTGTGCAAGGTGTAATTGGTATTGCCATTGCGCAAGCACTTTTCTCACCGCTCCACGCAGCAGATGAGATAGGAAAGCAACTTCATTTTGATGTCAATCCACAATGGTACAACAAGGGTAATATTAAAGTCTTTGGACAGATAGCACTCCAAAAAGCGTTTGTCAACAACAGTTGGTGGCGTTATGTTGTAAAACCATCTGTAGCTTATGCACTTGGTTATAAATAGACTGCGTATGGAGGCTTAGGAATAACCTATACAGATAACGAATCAATTAATGGCATTAAGCTAAACAATCGATTAGAGGTCTCACCCTATCAAGGTATTAGTTATTTTCAAGATATAACATCTGCGTGGAAAATGCAATACTATGGACGTTTAGAAGAACGCCTTGACTATAACATAGAGACTTGGGACTCCTTAAACTCACTGCGTGTTCGTTTTCGCATACGTAGTATCTATCAGTTTAATGCCTATCGAAAAGGACGTTACTATAGGGCAATGCTGAGTTGGGAAGGTTTTTATACGGTAGAAGGAACTGCTGGACAAATTAACGAAAAGTCCAGCCTTACCCTAGGACTTGAACGCAGTTACAGCTATAACCAACGTGGTCGCGTCGAGATTACATGGCAACGCCAAGACCTTGACTTATGGAACAAAGAATACAGCGACATCTACCTCTCACTTAGCTACTATCCAGCCTGGGGTGATGCCTATAGAAATAGGGTCAAAGAAGAGTAGTAACCGTGATCAAACCGTCTCAAAAAAGAGTGTTTAGAACACTACTTATAGTTTAAAATGGCGTTGTGCTGTAACGGTTTAGATCGTAAAGCGCTGAGTTCACTGGGTCTGACTCCATAAAGTGCTGTTGGAACCAGTCAAAGGTTGGCCAAAACTTTTCATTAGAACGACTGACCATGTATTTTCTGATCTTATCTTTGTAGATTTCAGTACCATTATAGTTTTGTAGAAGATCAAAGAAATCAGGTAGATCTTTATATTCTACGACCACAAACATGTTCGGGTATGAACCAACAGAGTACTTCACAAAGTCAAGTGTATCTTTAGAAGGATCTGACTGCTCACCATTGAACATAGAGTTAACATTCTTGTGATAACGGTTAATGACCATTGATCCTACGATGTCAGAACCATCTTCCATCTTAATACGTAGGTGAAGAACATTCACATCATTACGTGCGACATAACGGATAAACGCAGTACCTGGCTTTGTTAAAGAACGGAAGCCTGTTTTTAGATCTTCACGTGTCTTAAAACGACTTGGCATTTCTGGTGGAACCTGACCTTCAGCGTAATAGTTAATATCGTCAAACGCAATTCCTGTCGATTTAAGTATGTGTGTATTTACTACTTTTTCGATGAACTCACCGCGAGGATGTTCTGTTTTATAGTCTATACCTGTCTCAAAGTCTGAAATCTCTAATTTTTCAAGATCTTGAACTTCATCATCACCGATATACCACGACTTAAAGAAGTCAAGGCGATGCTCTTTTGGCAAGAAAGTCAGGTAGTTCTCTTCACCTTCCATTCTAATGTAGTCAAAATAGCGACGGATGTTTGTCTGATGAGAGATGTTTCCATAAACATCATAACCCGCAACAAGAAGGTAATAGATACGCTCTAGCTGTGAAAAGTCAATAACCCACATCGTACGAGGAAGTTCACCGACAACACCTTTGTGAACAGAGGCGCTGTCAAAGTGACGGTAGATCGTTACAATAGGGGCATCGCTAGGACGCTCACCTTTCCAAATACTATCAAGGTCAACACCTTGCTTAAACTCTTTTTGGTAAAGCTTGGACTTAGCTGCAAAATAGCGTTCAAAAGCATCTTTGTAATCATCACTAAATGTATTAAATACTGACGCATCATTTGTCTCAATAGGCATAATTAGGTTTTCAGCTTGGCTCTTTAGGAACTTTGGCTTAAGTACCGTAAGGTCATGGTCAGGGTCTTGGAACATCAAGAAGAAGTGATCTTGAATAACGTTAAGTGCCATTTGCCCACGACAAACAGGACCACGAATAAAGTTCATGATGATGTAATGCGAGTTGTCCAACAAGAACTGGTAGCGTGACTTCGCAGGGATCTGAACAAAAACTTCAAACGGACGTGACGAAAGCTTTGCATCATAACTCATAACATGAGGCTTCTCCATCCATGGGGTGTTGATGAACTGCTCCGTAATACGTGCCAGTTTTGCATCATCAAACGCGATCACCATATGTGTTTTATGTACGGGTGTTGCATGTAGTTTTACAATACGATAATAAAACGTGTCTACACCTGGATCATCGTATGAACGTAGTGTTACCACAAGATCAACAGGCTCTGGAGCGGGTGTTTTAGAACGTACGATCTCAAAGTATTCGCCTGGTGCTGATGGGAAGTACCAGTGTCCAAGGTAAAGGTGCTCATAAAGGTAACGTGCTGTCATAACATGCTTAACATCTTTTGTATTGAAAAATGCTTCCCACTTATCGATCTCTATCTGTGCTACCGCTGATGGCTTTTTAAGTTCTGCTTGTTCAGCGACAGTTGGACCTTTCGCCCCTTGTTGTAGCCACTGTGCGAGTGTAGTGTACTCGCTGTCTTCAACCTGAGGAAAACCGTATGGCATACCGTGGTTTGGCTTGTCTTGCGCATACTCATTCATCTCCTCTTTATCACGTGGGCAAACCAGATCGTCTTTTTCTGGAGCATACTCACCAATGACCTCTGGATTCATTTTTTTGTCATGAATCATGTGCATCATAATCGAGTCATTGTGTGTCATGTTAGACTCTTCACTGCTTGTCAGTGTGTAGAAGCCTTTTTCTCTCCACTCTGGCGTAGTCTGAGCATCAATAAACAGACGTGTCGGCTCAACAGCGCTTAAACGCACCGCATCATAAACAAGTAGTTTACTTCCACCACGATCAACACCCTCAAAGGCACTAAACTTTGCCTGACAAGGCGAGTTATAACATGAATGACAAGTCACACAACGCTTGTCTAAGATAGGCTTAACATCTTCTAGATAGCTAATGTGCTTTTGTGTTGGCTTAACTTCTACAGGGGCAAGTTCTGGGGCAGAACACCCTGTCAATAACAGTACCATCGCAAAGACGGCGGCATAAAATGATAATCTCATAT
>JAJRVE010000065.1 GCA_024277445.1 Campylobacterales bacterium | reverse complement strand
GTATAATGCGATAACCATACCACTAGCAATGGCAGGATATATTATCCCGCTTATTGCTGCGATCTCGATGTCGGTGAGTTCTCTACTTGTTGTAGGTAACTCGATGCGCATCAAGTTTATGTGGAAAAAAAGTTAAAAGAAAATGTATGAATGATTCAATTATTATCTTAATGTTAGGTGTCTCCGTGTTTTTAGGGGCACTTGCATTATTTGGGATTATGTGGGCGATTAAGACAGGTCAGTTTGATGATGAAGAGAAGTTTCTAAACCAAGTACAGTTTGATGGCAATGAAGAGCTTAATGATGCTGCTGAACAAGAAAATAAGCGTAAAAGTATGAAGAAGAAAAAAGAAGGTGGGTATAGACCAGAATAGTTCTGTTAGTTTTTAAATGATAAAAAAATGTTGTTGAAGATGTAAAAATAGAAAGCTTTGAAAGAAGGTGAAAACTCCAAAAAGGAGTTTTCAAGTAGTTAGAACTACTTAAGACCAGCTATGTAAGCAGATACTGCTTTGATCGTAGCAGCATCGTAAGAAGCTACTTGACCTTTCATCAATGCACCCATACCGTGAACGTTACGAGTACCAGCCTTGTAACCGTTAAGCGCTTCTTCAGTCTTAGCAGCGTCCCAACCAGCGATGATCTCAGACTTGTTAAGTGCCTTTTTCTCACCTTTTGCTCCGTGACAAGATGCACATTTCTTGTATGCTGCTGCTCCGTCTGCTGCCATTAATGATACGCTTGCTACTAGTAGTGCTAATGCGATTTTTTTCATGTTGATTCTCCGTGTTAAAATTTAAAGGCATTATAAACACAATTATCTTAAAAAGTACTAAGGTATTAATCGTCTGTTTGCTATAATCTGTGTACTAAAAAAGATACGTTTCTCCGTCATGCCCTCATGAAGGAAGAAGTACGACCTAAAAAGAGAGTCTATGCGTTATATTGACAATGAGTTAAAAAACAAAACAATTTTAATCACAGGCGGAGCTGGTTTCATCGGTTCCAACCTTGCTTTTTACTTCCAAGAAAACCACCCCGATGCTAAGGTAGTGGTACTTGATAGCTTTCGTTCAGGTGAAACCCTCTCCAATGGTAATCTAAAGAGCTTTGGACACTTTAAAAACCTTATAGGATTTAGTGGAGAAGTGATCAGTGGTGACATTAATGACAAAAAGCTGTTAGCAAAGCTAGAAGCTGACTATGATTTTGATTACATTTTCCATGAAGCAGCGATTTCCGATACCACAGCCTTAGAACAAGACTTAATGGTAAAGACAAATCTAAATGCATACAAAGATCTTTTAGACATGGCACTACGCCAAAATGCCAATATGATCTATGCCTCTTCAGGTGCTACCTATGGTGACGCTGCTTCACCTCAGACTGTGGGTGTTGAAGCTCCTCAAAATGTATACGGCTTTTCAAAACTCATGATGGATCATCTCTCTCGTGATGTGATGAAAACAGCAGATATCTCGATAGTAGGACTGCGTTACTTCAACGTTTATGGCCCTCGTGAGTATTTTAAAGACAAAACATCGTCTATGGTCATACAGTTTGGTCATCAACTTCTTTCAGGTAAAAATCCTAAACTTTTTGAAGGCTCCGACAAGATCTTGCGTGATTTTATCTATATTGAAGATATCATCCAAGCCAACATAAAAGCAATGCATCCAAAGGCAAGTGGTATCTATAATGTAGGAACGGGTAATGCACGTTCATTTCAATCTATGGTCGACATCTTGCAAAAAGAGCTTGGTACGGACTTTGCATGTGAATACATCCCTAATCCATTCATCGGGCGTTATCAGTTTTATACCGAAGCAAATATCACGAGTGCTGGGAAAGATGGTTCACTCAGTACAACCGATGGCTTAGGCTACGCTCCTCGCTTTTCGTTTGAAGAGGGAATCAAAGCGTATATCCCTGAGATCAAACGTATGTATGAAGAAGAGGTTAAGTAGTGCAAGCATTAAAAAATGCCAAGCCTAACATCTTAGTCATTGGTGATCTCATGATCGACCACTATCTCTGGGGAAGTGCTGAGCGTATCTCTCCTGAAGCGCCTGTACAAGTTGTGGACATTGCTAAAGAGAGTTCTGTTCTTGGTGGAGCGGGCAATGTTGTTAACAACCTTATCTCTCTAGGTGCGACGGTTAATGTGGCGAGTGTGATAGGTGATGATGAGATCGCCAAAGAGCTGAGTATTATGCTGAAGTCCATTGGCGTGAAAACTGAAGGTCTAATTACTCAGGTTGGACGAAAGACAAGTAAAAAGTCCCGCGTTATTGCAGCAAACCAGCAGATACTGCGTTATGACAAAGAGTCAAAAGAGACTATCTCTAGTGCCTCAATTGCTAAAATAATGACCGCGATAGAAAAAGATCTTTTTGTAACCGATATGATCATCTTGTCTGATTATGGAAAAGGTGTTATCTCTGAAGAGCTGTCGCAAGCGGTTGTAAAGCTTGCTAATAAAAATGAGATCAAAGTTCTAGTCGATCCAAAAGGGACAGACTACAGTAAGTACCGTGGTGCGCATATGTTGACACCCAATAAAAAAGAGGCTTCAGAAGCGACAGGCATTGAAATAATCGATGATGCTTCTTTAGAAAAGGCACTGCTTTCGTTAAAAGAACAGTGTGCACTTGATCGTTCTATGATCACACTTTCAGAAGATGGTATTGCGATCTATGATAGTGAAGTCAAACGTTTTCCTACGGTTGCCCAAGAGGTCTTTGATGTTACGGGTGCAGGTGATACGGTTATCGCTTCCATCGCCTTTGCTTTGAGTGCAGGTTTGAGTATCGAAGATACGGCACGGTTTTCTAATCTTGCAGCAGGCGTTGTGGTTGGAAAGATCGGTTCGGCTACCGTTACTTTGGATGAGATCGAGATCTATGAGTCTAAGCTACATCAGAGTAGCTCGGATGCTCATATTAAGACGTTTGAAGAGATCGATCGCATTGTCAAGCGTGCTAAAGAGCATAACCAACGTGTCGTCTTTACTAATGGCTGTTTTGACATCTTACATGTCGGTCACGTCAAGTACCTTCAAGAAGCAAAAAGCTTTGGTGACATCTTGATCGTTGGGCTTAACTCAGACGCTTCGGTACGTGAGTTAAAAGGGCCAACACGACCCGTCAACATAGAAGATGACAGAGCTTACATTTTGGCGGCCTTAGATGCGGTGGACTATGTGGTGAAGTTTAGCGATGATACTCCACATGATCTCATCAAGATGATCGCTCCTGATGTGTTGGTCAAAGGTGGCGACTATGAAGGCATGAGAGTTGTAGGTACCGAGTTTTCAAAGGTACTTAAACTGGTTGACTTTGTAGATGGTAAAAGCACAACAAAAACAATAGCAAAAATACAAGGTTCAACATGTTAAACAAACTTCTCCTTAGTTCACTACTCTTCACTTCAACACTCTTTGGTATGCATGCCTTTGAGGTTAACTTAAACAACAAAGACATTGACCTTCACCTTGATCTAGATATGGGTCAGTTTAATGACAGTGTAGAGCCCGATTCAGTTTTTATTACGACTAGAATGTTGGTAGGAAGTGAAGAGAATGCAAAACTTGAAAACCCATACGATAATAACTTCTTAGGCGAGGTTGGATTTATAGTTCAGTCAACGTCTGCTGCCGCACCTGGTCTAACCATGGGGATGGGTTTAAAGTATGCTTATTCAGCACTGAAGTCAGGTGGAGCCATATCAGCAGTTCCTATCGGTGTAGAAGTAGACTATGTCCTTCCTTTTGACATTGCCATCCCGCTACATGTCGGTGGATTATTCTACTATGCGCCAGAGGTGCTTGCCTTTAGTAGGTCTAAGTACTACATGGAGTATGAAGGGCATTTTGATATTGAGCTTATGGAGAGAGGTTTCTTGACCATGGGTTACAGAGGCATCGAAACGCCAACACAGACTTTTTAAAGTGGTTATATTAATCGTAGCCCATTTTTCGGGTTTCGCTTTAAGTTTTAGAGGCTTTCGATCGCTTCGATAACTTCCTCTGCCTCGATCAACTTCATACACTCATGATGTTTTAGCGGGCACTCTCTTTTCATGCACGGTGCGCACTCCATCTCGTGTCGTACTATCTTACTCTGTCTGTTTTTCCACTGTGATGTTTCAAGATGTTTAGTAGGCCCAAAGATGCTGACAGTAGGTACTTGGTAAGCCGCTGCAACATGCATGGGACCGCTGTCATTGGTTATAAAGAGTGAGAGCCCTCCTATGTGGCTACAGAGCTCTTTAATCGTTGTTGTTCCGGCGAGGTTAGTAAAATTGTTGATACCAAGTTTGATGAGTTCATCTTCAATACTTTTTGCCATCTCCACTTCAGTAGGTCCACCAAAAATAACGATCTCATACTTATCTGCATAATTGGCCGCAACCGCCGCAAATTTTTCAGGATACCAACGTTTAGCAGAGCCATAGGTCGCACCAGGGTTTATACCAAGTGTAGGTTGCTGGTAGGTATAAGGCGAAATAAAGAGACGTAGCGGTGAAATCTGTTTGAGTCTCTCATGAGTCAAGGCCTCAACAAGCGAGACATATTGCTCAACGAGGTGACCTTCTTTTGTCTCAACGGCATGATCCAATAAGAGCTTAGCATGCCATGAACTGCGGGCAACGGTCTGCTTAGAACCAGTAAAGGCGAGCAGAAGTGAAGAGTGGATCTGGTTACGAAAAGAGATAGCGATGTCATGTGGACCGATCTCTTTGGCAAAACGGTAGGTGTTGAGCAGACGAAAGCCACCTTTTTTTGTCTCATCTACAAAAGAGCGTTTACAAAGCGGATGATACTTCAAAGCCTCGATGGAGACAAAAGAGCCCACTAGTGTTAAGGTGGCATGAGGATAGAACTCACATAAGGCTTCGATAGCAGGGGTAGCCATAACAGCATCTCCAAGCCAGTTAGGAAGAACAATTAAGATGGAGGTGATGTCAGTTCTAGCCATGATTTTCTACTTTCTTGGTAAAATATATAGGGGATGGGCCTATCGTTATACGTGTTGTATTATGGCTGTATCCATCACGGTCTATATAGTCTTGAGGTGAATTATAGGTAATCGTCTCTAAATTTAACGACCATAGGACTGTTATGACTTGCTCTGTATTGCCAACGACCAAAGTGTATCGGCCATCTTGATGTTTAAAAGAGTGGAAGTGCATCGCATCCAAAAGTGTTGTCATCGTCTTATATGCATCATAAGCAGAACGTTTTTTTACCCCCTCACGGGTATCGATTAGCCCAAGTCCAGGTGCAACTAACTGATGCCAGTAAACAGCATCTACTCGTTGTGAAGCAAAGGCAAGAAGGTAGTAGCGTACCATGAAATTAGCATACTCTTCTTCACTGACACACTCGTGTTCGCTGGTAGGCGCGTAGGGTGCCGTGTTACTAATAGGCCAATTGGTCTCAGTAATATAAATATGACGTTTTGTCTTAGGACTTAAGAAGCCAATAGCATCCAAAAAGTCGATCTTTTTTATGAGGTCAAACCCCATCTGCTTATTCTCTGGTGCACCACGTCTATCAACATAAAGCAGTGCGCTTAAACCATCGTATTTAAGTTTGAAAAAGTTAAAGAGGGCATGTGCTGTGAAATGATATTCAAAGTCGATAACAGAAGGTCCAAGTAGTTTGATATAAGGAAATTTTTGTTGTTTGAGTTGGTATGCAACTTTATAAAAACGCAGATACTCATGAACACTGAAAAACCCCCATTTAGCACGATTGATCGTTGTCCCGATCTGATATTGGGTGACACTGTTGTGTGTCTCTTGAAAAAGTGATGTGAGGTTATTTTTAAGTTGCTGAAGGTCTGTAACATGTTCACGGTCTTGCATGATGTTTAGGATGATGGCTTGGTCTTTGAACTGTTGTATAAAGGTTGTGTACTCAGATAATTTATGCATCTCCCAAAGTGGAAAACGAATTAACAGGGTACTACTTCCTAATGCTTTGATCAGTTTTGGACTCTCAACAGGGAGTTTGTCTAGGTTGACACTCATACCAAAAAAAGTATCTGTCGGTATACGGCGTTTGGGTAAGACAAGAGAGATGAGGTAGGCTAGAGGAAGTATGATCAAGGCACTAAAAACAGTCAAAACAATTGAGAATAGCTCTTTTTGTCGCATAGACTTTTTAAAGTTCCGATCTTTGAGTTGGTAAGGTTGATCGGAGTAATTATCCCAAGAAAAAGGTGCTTTCATACCTGTGATTATAGTCAACTTTTACTTGGTTTTAGGATTAAGATATAGCTGTTCCATTATCCTCCTTTCGCTATACTTTTACATCTAAATAACTATCGGAATCATCTATGAACGGATCGCTTACTAATTTTCAGGCAATCAAGAGCACGCTTCGTGAACTTTTTACACTTTATATCATCTTTGTGGGGATCTTCTTTTTAGGTCGGCTCGGTCTTTTTGTTCTCTATTATGATCGTATTGTTGAAGCGAATGTCAATCAGTGGTACAGTTTTATTTTGGGATTGCAACTCGATACAATTGTTGCTTCGATTATATTGGTCATACCAATGCTACTTTTGTTTGCCCTGCCACGTTTTTTTGAGACGTTTGTGCGTAAATTTCTACGTCTTTATTTTCTTCTCTTTATCTTGTTGGCTGTATATATTGAAAATGCAACCTTTCCTTTCTTAGCCGAATTTGATGTCCGACCTAACGACATTTTCATAAATTATTTGGAATATCCAAAAGAGGTACTTGGAAACATCTGGGAAGCCTATAAACCGGAACTATTTATCTCAACAGTGATGATGGTTGTTGTTGCTTATGTTTATTGGAAGAAGACAGCGACTCTCTTTGAAAATAGCTTTAAGGCATCATGGTGGGTACGACTCCTCTTTGTCATCCCTTTGAGTCTATTATTGTTTATCGGTATACGCTCATCGTTTAGTCATCGTGCAGCCAATATCTCTACGGCTGTCTATACCAACTCTCATCTGGTCAATGAGATCACCAAAAACTCGCTCTTTGCGATAGGTTATGCCTATTATTCACAAAAACGTCATGGTGGTACGGCTGACAGATATGGCAAAATGAAGTTAGATGAAGCATATGCACGTGTATCTAGACAGTTACGCATTCCCGTGGGCGATAGGCAACATCCATTTTATCGTACGCAGTTAACTCACTTTAAAAAAGAAAAACCTAAAAATCTAGTCATCTTTTTACAAGAGAGTTTAGGAGCACAATTTGTTGGTGCTCTAGGTAATAAAGAGGGGATCACACCCAACATTGATCGTTTGAGTAAGGAGTCGATCTTCTTTGATAACTTGTACTCTAATGGAACACGTAGTATTCGCGGTATTGCTGGAAGTGTGGCAGGTATCTTACCGATACCAGGTAAGGGTGTACTTAAACGCAACAAGTCACAAAATGACTTCTTTACCGTAGCCTCACTCTTGAAACCAAAAGGCTATCACAGTAGTTTTATCTATGGCGGAGTGAGTAACTTTGATAACATGCGCAGTTGGTTTATGGGCAATGGTTTTGATGCTATTATTGACCAACCTTCCTATGAAGATCCAGCATTTTTAGGGGTTTGGGGAGTGTGTGATGAGGACCTTGTAAAAAAGGCTAATCGTGAGTTTACTAAGATGCATAAGGAAAAAAAGCCTTTTGTCTCAGTGATGTTTAGTACAACCAACCATATGCCATTTGAGTTTCCAGAAGGACGTATAAAACTTTTAGTTGGCGAGCCTAAAAATGGTGTAAAAAATGCTATTAAGTTTGCGGACTACGCGATAGGAAAGTTAATTGATGATGCTAAAAAAGAGGGCTATTTTGATGACACAGTCTTTATGATTATCTCTGATCATAATGTACGTACTTATGGTGATGATCTGGTTCCTGTTAACATGTATCATATTATGGGGATGATCCTTGGTGGAGGTGTTAAGCCACAACATGTCTCTAAGCTTTCCACTCAACCTGATGTCTTAGCAACAGCACTCGACACGATTGGGCTTGATCTCTCTTACCCTATATTGGGAAAATCAATCTTTGAAGATCCTAATAAAAAGATGACACTGATGCAGTTTCATGATATGTACGCGCTTCGTAATGGTAATACAGTGGCGGTGGTTCGACCTGATAAGGAAGCATTAACGTTTAGTTATCAAGATGAACATTTACACCTTATTGATCATAACAGCAGTTTAGAGAGTGACGCGAAAGCCTTTGTCCATGTCTTAAATGATCTATATCAGAATCGTTTGTATAATCAAGATAAGAAGTAAGACAAATGAGACGAATCATTGTAATAGCGATTATGGTTTTAGCCTTTTTGTCATTACTATGGAACGGCTTGGTACTCTATGTTGATAAGCAGTTAGAACACCGTGATTATAGTGGTGTTTATAAGAGTTGTCATAAGGTCTGGTCTTCAAGGGGTCTTTACAACACGCATGATGAGCGTAACTCCATAACAAGTTTTAGGCGTGCCTTTTCGCATGGTGCTGTCGGTGGGGAAGTGGACTTCTCTTATGATGCTAAATTAGACCGTTTTATTGTTGGGCATGGACATCCAAAAAAAGATGCAAATGGCAACTATATGTATGCTAAAAAAGATGGAATTGTTTTGACCTTAGAGAAGTTGTTTGATGCAGTCGGCGAAGGGCATTATTTTTGGCTTGACTATAAGAACCTCGAGCATCTTGATGCTAAAGCAACAAAAAAAGCGATCGCACGTCTTTTGAAGATAACTGCCAAAGGAAACTTACGAGAGCGTCTGTATATTGAAGCATCAAACCCTCTCGCCCTTTCTTCATACACACGAGTGGGCTTTAAGACCATTTTAGGCATCCATCCCCTATCCGAAAAGAACTTCTTGGCTTCAATTGTCGTAAATGGGTATAAGTTGGCGTACTACTTTTTAGATATTACCGCTTTGGCGATGCCATATGGAAAAATAAAAGCCCCTATATATGGGAACATGAGTAGTGTGTGGTTTGGGAACATACCGTTGTTTCTTTTTCATGTACCAGAAGACACCTTTTTATTGAAATATCTAGTACATCAAAATAAAGTAAGGGTTATTTTAGTGGGACGTGATCAAAGTATTGATAGGTTTAGTATAGATGATTGCAAAGATGATTAGGTAGTTAAGTATCTGTTTTATAGATACTTGATCATAGCTTCCTTATACCATCTTTACAAATTAGATCACGCTCCAATTGTCGTTTATCAAAGAGTGTATTTGATTGTATGTTATCTTCTTTTGAGTATGTGTTCGCATGGTATAGATGAAAGACAGGCGCTCTATTTCTAACGGTTGACATATTATAACCACTTTCACTCATACGCCATTGAAGATCGGTATCTTCACCTACCGATGGGCAGGTGTAGGATTCGTCAAATCCATTGACTGACAAGATGTCTCGTTTGAAAGCACCAAAATTACAGCCGATGATAGAGGGTTGATGACTACGATACTTAATTTGACAAATCATAGTATTAAGAATTATACCCTCTTCAAAATGCCGTGCCTTATCTTTGGCTAATTTCACAAGGTTAAGAAAATAGTGTGCTTCCAGTTCTTGGATAAAGTACTTTTTTTGACGAAGTGCCGTTGACATGTTTGCTCCAAGTTCAACACGCCTTCCACATAAAACTTCTCCCTCTTTAGCTTTTTCAAGGTAGTTCTTTATAAGGTGATGTGAGGGGATACAGTCTCCATCAATAAAGATCAGAAATTCACCTTCTGCTGCTTTAATTGCATTGTTTAGAGAACGATTTTTGCGCCATCCTAAGTCATCTTGAGTTGTATGTTTAAGGTTTGGATAGTTGAGCGTACTAACATAGGTGAATACATTGGAATCTTGGCCATCCTCTGCGATGATAACCTCATAATTACCCTGAAAACTTTGTCTGTATAATGAATCTAAAATTCGATCCAATGCCTCAATATCTTTATAAATAGCAACAATTATACTGGCTTTTATCATTTTATTTCTTTCCTCGAATGGTGTTGCTTCCTGTCACAATTGTGTTGTCAGGAATAGATTTTGTAACAATCGCATTTGCCCCTACAATACAGTTCTCACCGATAGTAATACTTCCGATGAGCTTTGCTCCAGCACCTATATAGGTATTTTTTTTAATATGTGGCATTGCACCATCACTATTAAAGTTAGATCCAATAGTAACACCTTGATAGATTTTACATTCTTCATCAATAATTGCTCTAGAACCAATTATGACAGCAATAGGATGAACAAACTTAACACTTTTGTGAATTTTTGCTGTATGGCTAATTTCACATCCATAAATATAGTAGAGTCTACGTTGAAATCGTTTACGCAAAAAATGTGATTCTTTACGACTATAATAAAGCATGAGCTGGCACTCTAATTGGAAACGTTTTTGGGGCTTGCTAGTTGAAAAAAGTTTAAAAATTCTTAACATAATAGACTTTCATAGTTAGGTTTGTGCATAGAGTTTCATATATGCACTTGCCATGACTTTTGGTGAGTATTGTACAACACTACTTTTAGCATAATTACTGAGTCGCACTCTTTTTGCATTATCATTATACAGTTTCACAATACTGCTGACAATAGCATCTATGTTTTCAGGTGGGATAAGTAGGCCATTGGTATCATCTTGTATGATGTCAGGTATGCCACCAATATTAGTGGCGATGATGGGTACTTCGAGTTGCATGACATCAAAAAGTATAGAGCCTAGTCCCTCATGACGAGAAGGAAAAAGAAAGAGATCAAAAATGCTGATGTAGTCATTGACGTTGTTGACAAAACCTTCAAAGGTAATGTTCGTAAGACCTTTGGCCTGCTCTTTAAAACGAGCTTCATCTTCACCTCTACCAAGTAATATAAAATGAATGTTCGGATTAGTTTTCTCAAGGATATGTGCTGCTTCTATAAGTAGTGACTGCCCCTTATGTGAGTCAACCAGTGCACCAACATTACCAACAAGAAACTTCTCTTTAAACCGTTCTTTTATTTGTTGTGCTATATCTTTGTCAACTTCAATATCACTATATGCACTTGGGATGATCTTTACATTAGCATTAGGAGAGACACGCAAGATCTCTTTTTTAATTGCTTTGGAAAGGGCAACAGTTGTAATCGCAGAAGCGTACATCTTAGTATTAAGGAAGTTGGTCTTTAGTGGGTTGTCAACACGTCTTGTGACGATGAAGGGTGTTTTATAGAGTAGATGTGAGAAGTAGGCGAACTGTAGGGCCTTGGTCTCGTGGGCATGGACAAGTTGAGTATGTTTGACGAGAGAAGCATGCAAAATATAGGGTTTTTTGACGGGACAAATGGTAAGGTTATCTATATGAGAACAACGTTCTGCAAGTTCGGAGTCAGAACGGGTTAGAAGTTTCTGTATATAGCCTTGCTCAGAGAGTTGTTCGATAAGAAGTTGTGTTTGACGTTCACCACCACGAAAGCCTTTGGCAAAATTAACATGTGTTATTTCTTTTTGCAATTGATATACCTTTTTGTGTATCTAAAAAACTTACCATTAAAGTTAGAGATTGCGATGACAAATCCTCTCCAACCATCCATAAAACCAAGTTGTAACAGATAGGTTTTAAAAAAAGCAAAGTTTGCTTTGAGAAGTACTACAAGAAAAAAGCACGTTTTTTTATCTTTAGCAGCGAGATCAGAATACTTCATCACTTTTTGTAAGAACTGGTTGATATCTTGTACAGCATTATGCTGAAAACTGGATTGTAACTCTACGACTAAACTGATATCAGTTTGAGCAATGCTTTCATGGACCATCTTGTCATGAAATTGATGAACATTTCGATTGTAGAGACGTATTAAGCGATCATTTCCCCAGCCACTGTGTTTGATGTGGCGACCTAAAAAATAGTTATCTCTTTTCAATAGGTATAGTGTATTGGGATCTTGAAGTGTAAGTGCACTAATCTCTTCTTGTAGTGCAATGGGAATGATTTCATCACTGTCAAGAGAAAGAACCCACTCGTTAGTGGCGTATGAGGCTGCACGGTTTTTTGTTGGACCAAAACCTTCAAAAGTACCTTCTATGACAGTGACATTGTTAAACTTTTCACCTACAGACTTACTTTCGTCTGTAGAATCGTTAAGGTATAGAATGACCTCTGCAAAAGGAGCAAGACTTTGAAGTGTATCAGCTAAAGTGCTTTGTGCATTTTTAGCGATAATGACGACAGAAACTTTAATGTTCATTAGGTGTCTTTTCTATTGCTAATTTTTCCCATTGTGAGACAATACTTTCAGGCAAGAATTTTTTATAATAGGTGGTGTAATTATCTAATGGATTTTGTATAGCATGCGTAACTTTATTTGCAATGTCTTGAAAGATTTTATCTTCTGATTGATTTAAACTGATTAGATATTTCGAAAGCTCTCCTGTTAACAGCTCATTAGGACCAGTTGGACAGTCTGTACTGACAACAGGTGTATTTAAATAGAGACTCTCTACAAGTACTACAAGTAGTCCTTCCGAATCAGATGCAAGGACTAATGCTTCAGCATGTTTGATGTATGGATAAGGGTTGTCTATGAATCCTAAAAGATGTATGTTGTGCGATAAACCTGTTTTCTGAATGATACTTTCAAGATACGGTCGTTCAGGACCTTCACCTAAAATCAATAGGTCAAATTCTCGATCTTTTATTGTTGAATAGGCATAAATAATTCTTTCTATACGTTTTCTCTTAGATAGAGAACTCACAGATACGATATATTTTTTTGTAGATGTTGGTATAGTGAAGTTTTCTGATGATTTTTGAACAATATCTTTATTTATTGGATTATAAATCGTTTGTGCTGTAAATACATTTATTCCCAATAGCTCTTTTAACTCTTTGACAATAGCATTAGCAACCCCTATACAATGTACATTCTTATAATAAGTTTTTAAAGATAATAGTTGCTTACCATCTCTATTTAGATAGATCTCTCTTGGTGAGTTGTGTAGGACAACAGTTAAGCCATAACTCTTATAGAAGAAAAAATGTTCTAAGTTTGTATACATATTATGTGTTACAACTAAGTCTGGATTATAACTTTTTAGGAGTGCTTGAACATGAAAATAGTTAGGGATATTTTCAAATTGCTTGAGAATATACTTTGTCCATTTGAATGTAGCACGTAAGAAGGGGTGTTGATTCCTTATCTTATCTTTTTGTCTCTTTTTTGGAACAGTTGATGTAGGCTGATTCTTTTTAATTATAGGCTGGATTTCTTTAAGACCTAAAGTAGTTAAGTGTAGTATTCTAAGGTCAGCAGGTGGTGAAAAACTAATTTTTGGTTTATCAATTATTAATCTGACTTCATGGCCATTTTTTATAAGCAGTTCACTAAGATCTAAGATAACCCTACTACCACCAGTTGGTGCAAGATTTAAGGTATGAAACAGATATTTCAAAATTGCACCTTTATAGAGATTGTCTGATACACATAAGATGTTTTCATTTTAAGACTGCTCTTTTTCAAATAAATTAATAAGATTGATGTTCAAAGGTTTGAAAAAATCATAGCAACTTTTAACAAAATCTTGCATCTTTATAAGATCCTCTTGTCTGATAAGTATAGCATCTATCCGTGCTTGTTTGTAGATCTTTTGTAGATTAAATAGAGCAGAAGAGGTAAAAGATATGATATGTTTAGGATAGATACCTTTCTCTAAAAAGTAGATCTCTATAGGAATTGTGTTGTGTTGAAGGATAAAATTTTCGTCAAAAAGTGCTTGTAGTTCATCAGTGATAACCTCATGTCGATGGGGCATGTATATGATTTTAGTATTGAAGTGCTCTTGGATGTGTCGAAGATAGCTAATATACCTTCCTTGTTTCATCCAGTTGTTATCAAGATTCTGTCCGAGAAGGTAAGTAATGCCTGCCTCATTAGTTTTAGGTTTAAAAATAGATTGAAGGTATTGGTACTCATTTTGTACGATCTTCTCATTGTTGATGATGTGTAGGTTATAGCATGTGAAAAAGTTAATTGTCTGTTTAATTGACGTTTGCAATCCAAAGAACCTATAACGTAGAAGTTTTAACTTTTTTGAGTAGGAGACCTTTTCTGGGTCTTGTAACTTTTTATGAATCTCAATGCTCATCGTTCCATCATCAATCAAGTAAATATCTTCTACAGACAGGTTTGCCAACATAACCTGATTAACAGTACCATAGTCACCGCTAAAAACATATTCATAGCTGCGTTTCATCATGGATCGTATGAGCTTGATCTGTTGGCGAAAGGTTGATCCTGTTTGTGGTTTGTAGTGAACTATCTCATCCCAGGTAGAGAGCTTCAAGACCGTGTCTAACTGTTTATGGTCATTTGGATTGTTGTTCATCAAAAGTAAGATGTTGTTTTTGGTCTTAAAGTGCTCTTTAGCCTCAATGGCATTAATAAGCTGTAGTGGAGAGCGGACAACAAATAGATTATACATCATGAACTTATCTCTTCCATGATCGTCTTGATACGATTAAGATCATCCATAGTATCGACATCTATACTACTTGTCTCATCCATGACATAGGCAATCGTCTCTGTAGTGAACAGTTTATTCTCACTGTTAAATGCATTTACATCGATAATATAGATAGCCCCATTAGGCATAAAGACATCTGGAAGGTCTTGACGACGCATAAAAGGGTACGTATCATTAGCTATACCATGAAGATGACCGTCTTCATCCTGCAGAAAGCTTTTGAGAACTTTTTTATCATAGTGGCAGACACTGATGATCGCATTAGCATCACTGTTAAAAAGTTTTTCAAATGCAGCATCTATGTGTGCCGTTGTCCGTAAAGGTGAGGTGGGCTGGAGTAAGATAAGATAATCAAAGGACGTATTTAAGCGCTCTTGGATGATTTGAAGGGCATGCTGAAGAACTGGTTCGCTGGCTGTGGTGTCTTTTGCTAACTCAACAGGGCGTTCAACAACCTCAGAAGCCCATTTTTTTGCAAGAGTAAGTATTTCATCATCTTCAGAACTGACAACAGTGGTGGTAATGTACTTTGAGGCGAGTGCGGCCTCAATACTCCATGCTATAAGTGGTTTACCCGCAAGGTCAATGATATTTTTTCGTGGTAATCCCTTGGAACCACCACGTGCAGGAATAATAGCTAAGACCTTTTTGTTACGCATAATCAACATCCTGAAACTGTTTTTGGTGTGGGGTGCTCCACAAATTTTTAGAGTTTATAAGTTCGAAGAAAAGTTGGTCACTATTACCTTCTCCAAAATCATGCGATGATGCCAGCTTATCAGGATCTATCGCTTCAACAGCCTTGATAGCAGAACTAATCGCTTGAGTGCTATAGTCACTGTGCACAACACTCTTTAAGTTGACCCGATTGTTCTGTCTGGTACCAATATCTACACTAGGTATATCATAATGAGGAGCTTCGCGTATACCTGCACTGGAGTTTCCTATCATAAATTTAGCATGATAGAGCAGTCTTAAGAAGTACTCAAAACGCAATGAGGGAAAAATCTTAAAACGTGGATTGTTCTGGAGGCGTTCATACTCATGAAGTATCTCTATACTTCCAAGATCATTGTTTGGATAGATCACGATATAGTTCTCTTTAGAAGCCAACATAGCATCTACAAGATTTTTGGCATAGTCTGTGATCTTGGCATATTCGGTAGTGATGGGATGAAACATACAGATAGCATATTGATCAAAAGAGATGTTGTAATAGTCTGTGACTGTTGGCAGAGATGGAAGCGTTTTAGGATTCATTAGATCAAGGTCTGGAGAGCCGATGACAAAGATAGAACTTTCCTGCTCGCCGAGCTGTATAAGACGTTTCTTAGCTTCATCGTTGGAGACAAGGTGGAGATGTGACATCTTACTAACAGCATGGCGTATGAGTTCATCTATAGTTCCCGAGAGTTCACCCCCTTCAATATGTGCTACCAGAGTGTTGTTAAGACTACCTACTATAGCTCCTGCCATTGCTTCGACACGATCTCCGTGTACGACGATAAGATCAGGCTCTATCTCAGCGATATAGTGGGAGAAACCATCGATGGTTTTTGCCAAAGTACGATCCATATGTTCTACTGTATCGTGATTAATGTATTGATAGATGTTTTTAAACCCTGACTTATAGATCTCATTGACCGTCTTGCCATATTTACTGCTCATATGCATACCAGTAGCAAAAATATGGACTTCAAACTCTTCAGAAGCTTGAGCGATAGCGATCAAGGACTTGAGCTTACCAAAGTCGGCACGTGTGCCACTTAAAAAGACAATACGTTTTTTACGCTGTAACATCTATTTTTCTCAAGTGTGTGTCGTTGTCTATGTCTTGTGTCGCTATTTTACCCAAAAGGTTTTCATACTCTTCAGCCAAAATCTCTCCTGTACCGGGACGTTTTACCCAAAGGTTTTCTTTGGTAAACGTTTCACCTTTTAGAATGGGTTTGATAGTGACTACTGTAGCAAAAGCAAAGTCAATAGTTACCTGTTCTTCTTTAGCCGCTTCTTTTTTACCTCCACGCATCTTGGCAATCTCTTCACTACCGATAATAAGCTCTTTAAGTGCTATAGGATCCATGGAATTAATAATGTCAGGTCCTGGTCTCTCCATCTTGTCTGTAAAGTGACGTTCGAGTACAGATGCGCCTAAAGCAGTTGCAGCAAAACAGGCAAGGTTGGAGGTTGTATGATCGGAAAGACCTATGATGGCATTGGGAAACTCTTTTTGTAACTCTTGCATGGCACCAAGTCTGACAAGATGTGAGGGGGTAGGGTAGAGGTTGGTAGTATGGAGTAGTGCGTAGGGTACATTGTGCTTTTCTAAAATGGCTACAGTTTTTCGCACAGAGGTGATGTCGTTCATGCCTGTACTGACGATCATAGGCTTTCCAAAGGCAGCGATATGTTCAATAAGCGGATAGTTGTTACACTCACCTGATCCAATTTTGTAAGAGGTAACACCCATACGTTCTAGTCTATCCGCTGCTGCCCGTGAGAAAGGGGTACTCGTAAAGATCATACCTTTGGCTTCGACATACTCTTTTAGTTTTGTCTCATCCTCTTCATTGAGAGCACATCGTTCCATGATCTCATAGATGGAGACACTAGCATTACCAGGAATTACTTTTTTGGCCTCTTGGCTCATTTCGTCTTCAACGACATGGGTCTGATGTTTAATCACTTCTGCACCTGACTTCCATGCCGCATCGATCATCTCAAAAGCCGTCTCTAAAGAACCCTCATGATTAATACCGATCTCTACTATAACAAGTGGTGCAAAGTCTAAGCCAATCTTTCTATCTTGTATCTCTATATAGTTGTTCATTGTGTTACCTTTTTTTACGGAGTTTCTTTTTAAAGTTTTTTATACGTTTGTTTTCTTTATCAAAGTGGATTATCTGCTGTTGACAGAGTGTTTCTTCTAGCCCTGTATCTAGTGCGTACTGCTTCGCGATGAGGATGAGAACATCTTCATCTGCCCAGAGACGAGAAAAGTTTTGAAAACGTTCTTTTTGTGTTAAGGTTTTGAAGGTCATACGATTGATATCGACAATGGAAAATAGGTAGCCATCATCTACACGTTTGACTAAGATATTACCAGGAGAATAGTCTAGGTGAAGTACCCCTTTTTTATGAAGGTCTGCAGTAAAAGTAGCAAAGGCCTTGAAGATAGACTTTCTGTCTGTAAAAGAGCTCTCTAAAAGAGGTTCCCTAATCGTAAAGTCATATTCAAAAGCTTGGCTCAGGAAAAAGCTTTTATGCAAAGTTGGTGTAAGCTCTTGTATATATGCAATCGGTTCTGGTGTATGTATATTTAGACTTTGTAGGTAGAGTGCATTATCATATGACTTTTGCGCTTTGGATGTACGAAAATAGGTGTAAACTAAACGGTTGATAAAATTAGGAACTTTAAAGGACTTTACAACGACTTGTTGACCTTCACAGGGAAGCTTTTTAATTTCATTACGTGCCTTATGGATACTTTCTTGGTGTGCATCGAAATGAGTCTCGATCTGTTCACAAAAATCACGGCATACCGTGAAGTCTGGGTTAAGCGTGATCTGCATTGGACTTGGCATGAAGAGAAGCTCCTAAAAATAATCCTGTATAAAGGATAAACAGCATATTAGTAAACTGTTTTAACCATAGCGGTTCGGCAACAAAGGCAGTTAGAAAGACAACAGCGAACAAGATACTTAGTTCTTTCAACTCAGGATCAACAATAGGCAATCGTATAACAGCGATAAAGATCATTAGCATTAGGCCTAAAGCGATGAATCCACCTTGAACAAGTGTGTTGACATACTGACTATGAAAATGAACATGTTGCACTTGTGTAATGACGCGTTCGGGTAGATTATGGTTGTTTTTAGCCAATGCCTCTGTGGCGGCGCTGTTATAGTCTCCTACACCGACACCAATTATTGGATTACTTTTGACGATGTCTGCTGCGATGATATACATCGCGACTCGTCCACCCCAACTTCCACTCAGATCACCAGAAAGTGCACGTTGGATGTCCTGTTTAGCAAAAGCAATGCGTTTTTGAAACTTACTACTGAATGTATACGCCCCGCTAAAGAGGATTGTTGTCAATAATAACGCGATACCTATGGACTTAAGGTTGACTTTAAAGTGGATGAAGACTGTAGCAAAGATTCCAACTAGAAAAGCGAGTTGACCTGTTCGCCCATCGTTGATGAAAAGGTTACCGGTAACCGTAAGAAAAAATAGGGTCAAAAAAATCTTTTCTTTAAAATCATAACGTTTTGAAAGCATACGGTTGAGTAAAATAACAGCGCTAAATGCGAGAAACACACTGTAATCTATGTGCATCATAAATGGTGTTGGATAATCTGCACCTTTTCCCTTTATTGTCCAAAACTCAAAGAACATTCCATATGAGAGTAACTCACTCACTAGCATACCCAGTAAAAAAGCAGAGACAACACTAAAGACCTGCTCTTTTTTGATGCTTAAGGCAATCGCAAAGATGGCGAACCACTGGATGTAGAGTTTTTTGACATTAAGCCCTTCATGGAGTTGGTCGGTCCAAAGTAGAGAAATAATAGTATAAACAATAAAAAGTAAAAGTACTTTTGCCAATGGTGAACGCTTCAGTGTGTTGAAGTGCTTTTGATAGTTACCTTGCAGTAGTAATAAGATGATTAATAAAGCATCAAAAAGACTATTTGTGGCACGTGAAAGTGGCATCATAAATGCATACAAAAGAATAATGATGTAGTTTGTCTTCTCAAAGTTTATCTTAGAACGTAATGTTGCTATCATCGTACTGCTTTATGGGTGGTTTTACAATAGTAGATTATACCATGTCTGTTGTATGTAGTAGCCGGTGCTAAAAGAGCTGTCATTGACTAACACGCTCTAGGGTTTGCTGGGCAAAATCAGCTTTATAGGAAAAACGTTCACTGTCATGAGAAGCGATGATACTAATAACAATAAGATAACTAGCAATGATGAAAATAGGTTTAGTCAGTGAACGATCTGCTGTTTCGATCTGTTCTTGTGCATAAAAAAGTAAGGGCAAAAGTGCAAAGATAAAGGTTAGTAGTAAATGCCAATGGACAAAGACAATTGGTGAAAGTGAAGCACTGACAAAAATAGCAAGTAATACCCCAAAGAGGTAAAGCAGTATCCACTGTTTTGAAGTTATTTCTTGTGTTGAAGAACGTAAAATGTACGGTTTAAGTAGCGTCCAAGTGTAACGGTTGGCTTTCCAAACGAACCAAAGACTAGCCGCACCTGCAGTAAAGAAGATGGCTCTATAGAGGTACATTACAGCTTTTTGTATGAGTTCTACAGAGGAGACCCACTCAAAGCTAGCACCTAAGACGAGTTTGTTGGTAAAGAGAAAAGAGGCGTAACGAAACCAGTATATAAAGGCTTTGAGTACAGGATAAACATGCACCCCTCCCCAACCGATGTAGCGTTCATCACCTACTTTGTCTGGACGTGCTTTGATGGCGTCATTATTTAGATACTCTTGAAGGTAAGGGATAAGTGAGACTAAGATGACTAAAGCAGCTGTAAAAAAACCGATCCAGTGGACCTTGATGATACCGCGATAAAAAAGGTAGGCAGAGATCACCGCTAAAATTGGCCAAGAGTAGTGAAGTTGCATACTCATGCCGATGGAAAGTAGATGTAAAAAAGTATAAATAAAGGACTTCTTTTCGCGCATATGGTAGGCCGACCAAAAGTGTAGGGCAGCAAAGAAAAAGAGAAACGAGGGGTTATAAAAACGATTTTCGAACAAAAACCAGGGGTTTAACCAAAACAGAACTAAAAAGAGCAGACGGACGCGCTGGTCAAACTGGACTTTAACTATAGAATCTATCAGCACAAAAGCAAAGACATGCAACAAGATAATGAAGCTCATTGGGGACCATGGAGAGTCCCATATCATCAATGGAACAGCGATCACAACTGTGGAGAGGTAGCCAGGGACATTACCAACGGTGCTAGCGGCATTTCCAAAGCTTGTCCAAACACCGTGGTGTGCTGCTTTATAGCCTCTATCTATCATTTGTGTCTGATCAGGCGTCAAGATTTGATGGTTGGCATACATAAAAGAGAGTAAGAGACCTACAGCAAAGCCGAGAAAAAAGAGCAGATAAAAATTTCTTGTTAAAAATGTATCTGTTTGTATGTTCTTTTGCATCTGTTCTACCTTTATAACGGTTTAGTGTGTTGGTGATCTTGGAAGGTCCAAAACTTGTGAACGACATAGGTGATAACTGGGAGAAATAGGACGACGATTAAGGTTTTAATATAACTGTTTTCAAGTGGAACATAGTGCGATATCCCAATCGATGCAAGTAATGAACTAAACTGAACAACAAAGAACTTGAAGGCTTTCATGAGGTTAACAGCATGCTTAAAGACGAAGATCGACTGAACAAGGTATGAAAAAACGAAAGCGATTGAGAAACCAAGAACATTGGAGACAAAAAGAGAAGTGTCTACAAAATAGATATAAAGATAGGCTATAGAGATATGAATGGCTGTTGCCATACCACCCGTTAAAGCATAGCGGATAATCTTATATTCTAGTGCCCTTTGTATCATTGTCTATATAAGCCTAATACTCTTCGTCGATGATGTAGACAGGACGACGTTTCGCTTCCATGTAGAGACGACCAATATATTCGCCGAGTATACCAATACCCATAAGCTGAATACCTCCAAGGAAAAGAACAATGGTAGTCATAGAGGCGTAACCCGGTGCATCCACTCCGAAGATAAGGGTTTTAAGTATGATCCAAGCACCAAAGATAAGCGCTATAAAGGCGATAACAAAACCAACATAGAGCCAAACACGTAGTGGAACGGTACTAAAGCTTGTAATTCCTTCAACCGCAAAGTTCCAAAGTTTCCAGCCATTAAAGCTTGTTTCTCCGGCTTTACGTGGATCGCGGACATATTCAACTGTGGTGGTGTTAAAGCCGACCCAAGCAAAGACACCTTTCATAAAGCGTTGGTTCTCAGGAAGTGACTGGATGGCGGTAATGACTTTTCGGCTCATCAGACGGTAGTCCCCAACGTTGTTAGGGATTTTGACATGCGAGATGCTGTTATGAAACTTGTAAAAAAGTTCGGCACTTTTACGTTTTGCTTTGGTGTCAGAACTTCTGTCAACACGTTTAGCTAAGACAACATCAAACCCTTCATGCCATTTTTCTATAAATTCTTTGATGAGGTGAGGGGGATCTTGAAGATCAACATCAATAGGGATAAGTGCTTCGCCTTTCGCCATGTCAATGCCTGCAGTCATCGCAGCCTCTTTACCAAAGTTTCGCGAGAGATTAATGACACGAATGTAGTCATATTTATTTTTAAGTTCAAGTAGCTTTTCTAGCGTGTGATCATTACTACCATCATTAATAAAGATCAGTTCAAAAGGGTGGGAGTTGGCAGTTAAAATAGGATCTATCTCATTCATGAAATGGTGAAGAACAGCCTCTTCATTGTAGCAAGGCGCAATTATGGAGACTAACGCATCATTTTGAACATTCATACTACACCTTGTTTTTATATCCTCTGATTGTACCAAAAAGTAGGTTATAAGCGGTTAACAGCACCATAGGATGAGTTCGATATAATATATTTATAAAAAATATTGTGCCAGCGAGGAATCCATTTTTGAAACAGACTTTTAAGCGTTATCTTCCCTATATCCGCGAATATAAACTATACTACTTTCTAATCTTTATAGGGATTCTTTTAACCGTTGCGGCAACTGTGGCTACTGCCCAAATCATGCAACCTTTGATGGACGATATGTTCATCAAAAAAGAGGCTTCAATGCTTCTTTATATTCCTTTGTTATTAATTGGCATTTACCTATTTAAGGCGATAGGTCGTTATGTACAATCGATCTTTATGGCCTATATCGGTCAACATGTTATTACGCGATTTCGTGCGATGTTATTAGAAAAGATCCTTTACTTTGACATGGAGTTTCTCTACTTAAACCGTAGTGGTGAGCTTATCTCACGCCTGACCAATGATCTTGGACGTATACAGTACTTTGTTTCAAACCTTCTGCCCGAGTTATTTCGTGAGGCGATCACAGTTGTTGCGCTCATAGGGTATGTCATCTACCTTAACCCAATGCTTGCCTTTTATTCGTTAGTGGTTGTCCCTCTTGTTTTTTACCCGATCATAATGATCGCTAAAAAGTTAAAAAAGTATTCACATCGCTCTCAAGCCAAGAATGCAGATGTTGTAGTACGTCTGACAGAGGTTTTCAATAACAGTGAGATTATCAAGGCAAATGCCACGGAAGCCTATGAGATGGAGCGGTTTGAGAAAGAGAATTGGAAGTTTTTTAAGATCAATATGAAAGCCATCTATGTGGGTCAACTTATCTCACCTATTATGGAACTCATCGGTGCTGTTGGACTTGCTGCTGTTATCTACATGGGTGGAAAAAGTGTTTATGATGGCAGTATGAGTGTGGGTGAATTTACAGCATTTTTAACAGCGGTTGGTCTTGTCTTTCAGCCCATACGACGCATAGGATCGATCTACAGTAAGATTCAAGATGCCATCGCAGCGAGCGAGCGGATCTTTGAGATCTTAGACAGAGAGAACAAGGTCTTAGATGGTGCAATCGAACTTGATACAGCTATAAATGAGATAAGCTTCAAGGAAGTCGACCTCTATTATGGAGAGAAAAAAGTACTCGATCAGATCACACTTTCTGTTCAAGAGGGTCAAAATATTGCTTTGGTGGGTGACAGTGGGGGAGGAAAAAGCTCTTTGGTCAACTTACTCATCCGGTTTTATGATGCAACCAATGGTCAAGTTGAGATTAATGGCAATGATATTAAAGTGTATACACAGCAGAGTCTCCGCGAGCAGATCGCTATCGTCTCTCAGCGAGTTTACATTTTCCAAGACACCTTAGCGGCTAATGTTGCTTATGGACATAAAGTGGATGAAAAGCGTGTTGTCGATGCGTTAAAGCATGCGGATGCTTATGACTTTGTAATGGGTCTTGAAAATGGGATAGCAACGATGATGGAAGAGTTTGGTGCCAACCTATCTGGTGGTCAACGCCAACGTATCGCCATTGCCCGTGCTATCTATAAAAATGCTTCACTGCTCATCCTAGATGAAGCAACAAGCGCCTTGGATAACGAGAGTGAGAAGCGCATACAAAATGCCCTAGATGAGTACACCAAAGACAAAATTACTATTACCATAGCGCATAGACTTAGTACTATAGAACATGCAGATGAGATATTGGTCTTTCAAGCTGGTGAGATTGTAGCGAGAGGAACGCACGAAGTGTTACTGGAAAGTTCACCTGTCTATCAGCGTCTTTCGGGAGAGCTAAGCTAAGGTTACCGGAACCTGGTCTTTAGATCACGCTAAAAATTAAAAGCTAGAGCTCGTTTTTTTACCAGTCGATGAACTCGATTATAACTTCTTACCAGAAGTGAGAGCTTTGATTTAGACTCGAATCAAACCTCGGTAGCGGTTTCTATCGGATTAATCGACTGGCAAAATACTTTTGTTTTTACTCTTTTATTTTGAGTTAACAAGTACTCTTCTTTAGTAGGTTATCAACTTTCTCATGTTGTAATGATGGGCTGCCAAAGTTCACCAATAATCCAAAGTCAAGGTTTGTTACTTGTAAATAGTTGATGACTTGTGCTTTGTGAATGCTTTCAAGTCGCTGAATCGCCTTGAGCTCTACAATGACATTGTCGTAACAGATAAAGTCAGCAATAAAAAACTTTTTTAATGGTTCCCCCTTGTATAGAACATTAAGGTGAACTTCCTGTTTAAAAGGAATGCCGAGTAATGTTAACTCAACAGCGAGTGCCTCTTGATATACGGACTCTAAAAAACCTGAACCAAGCTCACTATGAACATTCATACATGCACCTATAATCTCATAACGTTTAGTCTTAATAGCTTTATTCATAAGTTCACCTTGTCTTTTATGTGTTGTGGTTTACCAGTCGATTAACTCGATTGTAACTTCTTACCAGAAGTCAAAGAAGGAATAAACCTCGGTAGAGGTTTCTATCGGATTAATCGACTGGTACTCTTTACTTTGTATTAGTATGCTCCTTCTCTGAAGAGAACAACCTTTACAGTTTTAAACAAAATGACAATATCAAGCCAGATCGACCAATTGAGAACGTACCACTTATCAGTAGCTACTCTAAAGTCATAGTCAGTGTCACTACGTCCACTGACTTGCCAAAGACCTGTAATACCTGGTTTAACCATAAAGTAGTATTGGGCGTCTTCTTTGTAATATTGATCGATCTCCTCTTGAATAACAGGGCGAGGACCTACGAAACTCATCTCACCTTTGAGGACATTAAAGATCTGTGGCAATTCATCAAGAGATGTTTTACGCATAAGATTACCAATCTTGGTAACTCTTGGATCTTCTTTGAGCTTGAAGTTTGTCTCCCACTCCGCTTTGATGGCAGGATCTTCGGCCAATAAAGTTTCCAGACGCTCTTTTGCATCACTGTACATACTGCGAAACTTCAGCGTCGGTATAGACTTTCCATCTTTTCCTATGCGCATATGGGCAAAAAAGACAGGTCCTGGGGACTCTTTTTTAATGAGGTATGCCAGCAAAGCTATGATAGGAAGGAGTACAGGTAGTAAGATCAAAGCTAAAATATAGTTAAAGAGGTTGTGGAGGAACATACGTGAACGACTTTTGAGGCGGTTCTTAAGGACTATAAGATTAGTACGCGTATTGGAAAGTTCATAGATGTATGATTGTGTCAGATTATATTCATTGATTAAAGGGATAAAGATGACCTCTTTGCTAGACTGTATAGCGCTGTTGATCATTGTTTGTAAAACATCTGGCGCATAGTTCTTCGAGTTAATAAATACAGTCTTAGCATTTTGCGTATCTGTTTCAACATAACCTAAATAGGGGTTTTTATAGATCTCATCACTGATGAATGAACTTTCGTCATAGACTTTGGCTGGACGCTTCCAAAGGCCATAAGAGTAAAGAATTTTTTTGGCAATGTTTTTAAATAATGGAATAAAAAATGCCATGAGAATAAAAGTAAAAAAAATCATTGCACGTGAGTACTCTTCAACACTTTTGGTCATAGCTAGAAAAGCAAGCACAAATAAAAAGGCAAGAGAGATAGCCTTGATGATCTGTCTGGACTCATGCCAAAAATCATGACGTTTGGTGTACGTACCCTCATAGGCCAAAAGGGCTAAGGTAACAAGATAGAGTGGTGTAAAGTAGAGATAGCTACTCAACGAGTGCGAAAAAGTCGTTTCAAATGAACTGTCAAATAGAGTTCTAAAGTAGTAAGCAATAATGATAGAAATAAAAATAGCAAAAAGGTCTACGAGCATAATAATACTCTTGGAGAGAAGTTCTTTCAAGCAAAACCTTTTTAGTGATTATAGCAAAACTATGATTGAAAGTTATTTCCACCATCGATGATGCATGCTGCACATTCTAATAACACTACTTGGTAACTTTTCATAGTTCTGTCCCATCTTATAGCCTAAGTACTTCATACCATTACGAAGAAAAAATGCTGGGATAAGGTGGTAGGCATGGTGTGCAAGAAGATAGTTCATCTCTGACTTGACATAGCGGCCACCTTCACCTTCTGCCTTTCCGTACTCATTGAGGATC
>JAJRVE010000064.1 GCA_024277445.1 Campylobacterales bacterium | reverse complement strand
GTAGAAAACCTACCACTAAATCGTATCGATACAAAGGCTATTGCAGCGACACCAGCAGCATACAAAAAGAGCATACTCGGCCATAGCTCATAGATGTAGCCTGCACTAATAGCGCCTATAAAACCACCCAATCCATAGGCGATACCAAAAAAGAACTGCTGCGCGAGTTTACGTTCACTATAGAGTGCATACAAGTAGCTAATAGAAGCGGTATGGAAAAGTGCAAAGCTAAAGGCGTGTAGACTCTGAGCGAAATAGAGGATGATGAGGTTATCTGCGTAGAGATAAGTCAAGAGCCATCGCACCACTGTAAGTACAAGGGAAAGTTCCAGGAGTTTTAAGAGATTATGTTTGAGTAGTGGTCCTTGAAAATAGAAGAGAATGATCTCCGCAATCACTCCAAAACTCCAGAGGTAGATCGTCGTCTGCAGTGAGATGCCATGGGCGGTCTCATAAATGGTAAAGAAGTTATAAAAGGGACCAAAACTCACCTGCATCAGGGTTAAGCCTAGCCACAATGGCCAATGTGCCAAGATGTTAAGATGTTTACCTTCGATGCTTTCCTGTTCAGCTACTTTTTTGTTGTCAACATGGGCAATGCTGTAGGCAAAAAGTACGGTTGCCGTGACAACGACAAGTAAAAAGAGAAGGGCGGTAAGTGGGACATCTAAAAACTTTACCAGAAGCAGTGCGACTAAGATAAAGCCGATGGAACCAAAAAGACGCACCTTTCCATAAGATTCTTTACCGATTAGCGACAGAGAGATGACTTCGATATAGGGCAAGATAAGGCTCATCCCCATCCCCATAAAGATATTACTAAGTAGCAGTAACCAGAAGTGCTCTAGGGTTAAGAAAAACGAGAGGGTGGAGAGTAAGAGCAGAACTAGAGCACTGTTAAAGGTTTTTAGGTCAAGTTTGATGCCCTTTAAAAAGAGAAAAGGAAGTCCAAAACGCACAAGAGGTCCCGCCGCAAAGATAATACCTATCTCTGAAGGGGTGTACCCGACCATGATGAGTACTTTAGGTAGAAATATGACATAGATAGCCACAATAGCAAAGTAGAAAAAGTAAAAAGTGGCTATGAGAGCAGGCATGGTCTGCTTAGGGTTTGTAGATAAGTGTTGTACGGGCTATAAGATCAGGCAGCATACGTTTGTCTTTTCGAAAAAGACCCCAGAGATAACCAAAGAGAAAGAGGGAGAGAAAGTAACTAAAAAAACGGGTGATAAGCTGTAGGTAACTTGGGCGCTGAAGTGTCTTAGCATCAACGATCTCGATCCCTGCCATCTTCATGCCGGGCGTTTGTCCTGTGAGTTTCCACAAAAGAACAAAACTAGTGATATAGAGTAAAAACTGTATGACTGAGGCGAGTGGATTAGGGGCATGTTGCTGCGCGGTCTGTGTCTGCATTAGTGCATCACTAAACCCTGCACTCTTCATCTGCTCATAACCAAAAAAGATCATAATGATGATAGTAATGGGGATACCGATCATAAAGATGTCCGTGGTGAAGGCCATGGTACGGCTCCAAAAACCAGCATGGTTTGTAGGTGTCGGTGTAGTTGTCTTAGTAAGGTTCTTTTTCTGTTTTGTCTCTCGCCATCGCATAAGCGTATTATAGCACTCTTCGGTTTGAAACTCTTGGTTAACGAGGAGTAAATGTTTACAATTGATTAGTGTAGATGTCCTATACTTTTATTACCTCAGTGATTAAGAGCTCTTAAAGAGACTCTAAAAATTATTATTGAGTTTTTCATTTTTCGTCTTAGACTTCCTATCTAAGACACACTCCTTAAGTTCAAAGTTTGGCCGGGTTTCTTTCATTTTCCCGTGTCAGCGCACTCACTCTTATTCTAATATCAAAAATAACTTATCAGACACAGCTAAAAGTATAACCTTTCATTATACATACTAAAGCCTACTTTCTTATATGAAACAGAAATATCCTATGCTATACTTAAGTAAAAGGATACGTGATGATGAAAAAAGCAGTGTTAGCTATCGTGGTAGGAAGTGTGTTGTTTATGAGTGGATGTAGCTCTTATCCTGAGACAGATGAGGGTGTGGCTGAAGCGGTGTGTAGTGCCTTTAAGAAGGGTGATCTTGAGGCAGCTAAAACTTATATGAGTGCAGAAGCTTTAGCAAAAACAGAAGCAAACGAGGGAACCATAAAGCAGTTTTTTGCCCTGCCTGAGTTTAAACAAAAAGCGAGAGGCTTAGACTGCCGCAAATCTAAGCGACATGAAAACCTTGGGCAAGGACACGAGCGTTTCTATTTTGGTGAGTTTAATGTTGAAATCAAAAAGATCGATGGTAAGTGGAAGTTACTGAGTTAATCTACGTTATTACTAGGCATCTAGCTTCCTAGATGTCTCTTCCTCTCCCTTGAAAATGCGATATAATTGCAATTATCTATTAAAATCGTAAGGACCTACTCCATGATGCTCGCAAAATACTCTGCCAACGGCAATGACTTCGTACTCTTTCACGCCTTTGAAAAACGAGACCGTTCTGCCTTAGCGATAGAACTTTGTAACCGTCAGTCAGGTGTTGGAGCGGATGGTCTGATCGTATTAGTGCCCCATGAAAACCTTGACTTTGAGTGGGAGTTTTACAATGCAGATGGTTCAACAGCTGAGATGTGCGGTAACGGCTCACGTGCTTGCGCCCACTATGCGGTGCGTTTTGGACTAGCGTCTGAGCAGATGACTTTTTTGACACAAGCTGGTGAGATCAAAGCAGTGGTGGATGGCGAGATGGTGCAGAGTGATCTGACGCCTCCTAGCATCAAAGAGAAGTCTATCGAACATAATGGTAAGCAGTGGTGGATCATCGATACCGGCGTACCACACCTTGTTACCTTCGATGCGGACATAGAGAACTTTGACATCTTAGAAGCACGTGAACTTCGTCACCTCTATAATGCTAATGTGAACATAGCCAAGGTCTTAGAAGATGGTAATGTGCGTGTGCGTACCTATGAACGTGGGGTTGAGGATGAGACCTTAGCCTGTGGTACAGGAATGGCAGCATGTTTTTACAGAGCAAACCAAGAGGGGTGGATAGGCGATAACATCGAAGTCTATCCTACGAGTGGGGATACACTCTACCTTGGGTTAGAAGATGGCACGATTACCTTTAGAGGCGTTGTAACGCCTACTTTTGTGACTAACTGGGAGTAAAAGGGCTGACTACAGCCGTTTTTGCTTAACGAGTGAAAGTACCATAGCTAGCGAGTAGCCATCATTCTCATAACCATCTTCGATACACGATTCACACTTATCGCCAACTTCACAAGACGTACAGGCTAGAAGTGCTTCCATATCTTTGATCTCATATTCTTTGATGCTTTCTGCTATCTCTTGCATATCTTTTGAGTTACAGACGCAGATTTCTCTTGTTTTATCAAACATTTTTTTCCTTCTTTAGTAGATGCCCTATAGCATATTTTATCATATAGAACAGTGGTAGATACAACTTAAAAGAGAGAATTACCGGTACGTTAGATATTTCGTTGATATTATCTGGCTAGAATAGTGAGATCAAAGGAGCTTTTATGTCAGACAAAATGTATCAACTAGCAATCATTGGAGCAGGACCAGCAGGGATAGCCGCCGCTGTGGAGTGCTACCTACTTGGGATGCGCGACATCATCTTGATCGAAAAAGATGAAAACCATAATGCAACGATCCGTAAGTTTTATAAAGATAATAAACGTGTTGATGTGGACTGGAAGGGGCAAAAAGTTGAGCTCGATGGTAACATCTATTTTATAGATGGGACCAAAGAGAGTACCTTGGACTTTTTTGATGAGGTCTTAGAAAAGCACTCAGTTGAGCTTAAAACGCATACCGAAGTACAGAAGATCGTAGCACATGATGATCACTTTGAAGTGATGATAACGGGTGGTTCTATCTTGGCTAAGCATGCCGTAGTGACCATTGGTCGTATGGGTAAACCTAACAAGCCTGACTATAAGATCCCTAGTAGCATCAAAAAGCAGGTTGCCTATACGCTTGAGAGTTGCTCGCTTGATGAAAAGGTGATGATCGTAGGCGGTGGTGACTCGGCCATAGAGTACGCGGTTGATCTTGCTCATAAAAATGAGGTGAGCATCTGCTACCGTCGTGAAAACTTTAGACGGGCGAATCCGACTAACCAAAAAGATATTGCGGAGGCCATCGAGAGTGGTGGTGTTCGTCCTATTTTAGGGGTAAACATTACAGCGCTTGAAGATGATAACGGTAAGGTAAAAGTCATCTTGGATGATGGTGAGGCTGAGAGTTACGATAGGGTTATTTATGCGATTGGTGGGACGACACCGAGTGCTTTTTTAACTTCTTCAGGGATAGAGATAGAAGATGGAAAACCAGTGCATGACGAAAACTACATGAGTAATGTTGAGTGGCTTTATGTGGCGGGGGATATTACGCAAGAGAGCGGAGGTTCGATTGCTCTAGGGCTGAATCATGGCTACGCAATAGCTCACCACATTTTAAAGAGTTAGCTTTGGTGCGATTTGCACTTCAGTTCACCACTTGACGTACACTAGTACGCCTGCGGGATCACTTCTGCACAACTCACACCAAATCTAACACTTTAAACAGAGTGGACTTTCGATGAGCTTCGCCATCTTTGAACATTAGCGTATCGGATTAATTCAACCAATATAAAACTACAACGTAGTTTTAATAGTTGTCATACACCCATGAGACGATCTCGTCTAGATCTTTTAGGCTTACTTTGCCTTTTTGTGAGGGCATGGTGCCAAACTGGACGTAGCAGTTGACGTGGCAGATGCCTTTGTCGATGCTGGGTTCTAGGATGTAGTCTTTCATAAAGGCGGTGATGACGGCTTTTTGGACGTCTTCATCATCTACTTTCACGACAATAAACTCTTTCATGCGCTCCATGACAACACTAATGGGTGGGGCTTTTATGTGCTGTCTTTGGGCTTTCATCTGCTCGAAAGTGATATGTTGTTTGAAGTGACAGCTCACGCAGTGTTTGTCAAAAAGTGCTTCAGAAGCAAAAAGTGAAAGTGAAAATAGTATAAGAATTAATGATTTCATAGCGCAATAATAGCAGGGGATTATAAAACATAACTAAAAAAAACAAATTCAACTTTTATGTTGGTTAAATGCCTTAGGTAGTGACGTTGGATTGGGCTCTTTATGGATGAGCTTAATGAGTATGGTGACGACAATAACTTGAAAAAGTGCCGCAAGAACAAAGGCGAAGTAGTGGAGTTTATCGATGCTGTTGCTATGGTAGGCGATGGTGGCGACGGCGATGAGTAGGGTCAGTGGCATAGAGTGGCTGAGTCCTAACAAGATGGCAGAACGAAAGCCAAGGATGTTGTTAAAGACTATGGCACTCACAACACGCATGCTGACCATCGCTGCAGTGATTAGTAGAGCTTTGGTGACGAGACCCTCCATGAAGAGGTAGTCAAGGTTAAAGGTGGTCCCGATGTTAATAAAAAAGACAGGGATCAAAAAGCCAAAACCAAAACTCGCCAAGCGATGGGGTAGGTCTTGTTTATGGGTGAAAAAGGTAGGGATAAACATCCCTGCTATAAAGGCTCCAAAGGCGAGTTCAAGGTGAAGATAGAGCATCACGGAGACTAGGATAAACAAGATGCCAAGTGAGAGTCGTAAGTCCTGTTCTTGGTTGTCCTCGTGTGGCATAAGGGCTGTTCCCACCTCTGGAAACCACCAAAAGAGAAGCTGTAAAGCCCTGAACAGTAGGTAGATGATGATAACAAAGAGTACCAGTGCACCCATGGACTTCATAAAGGCAAGCCCAAAACCTTCTTGCAAGGCCGTAGAAGTCAGTGTGAGTGCCGCGATACTAATAACCTCACCGATGCCTCCTGCCGTCATACCTAGTGTCAACCAGGGGGTTTTGCCATACTCTTTAGAGAGGGTGACAACCAGACCAACGGAGATGAGTGGCAGAAGTACGATAAAGATCTTTCCTAGACCAAAATAGAAGGTAAAAATGATGGAAAAAAAGTAAAGTAGGCTCAAGTAGAGCAAGATACGGCGCATTAAGGTGCGGTTCGTACGTAACACTTTTTTGATGTCAACTTCAGTACCGGCAATAAACATAAGGTATAAAAAGCCAACTTCTGCGACCAATTCAAAAAGATAATTATGGTGTAACAGTCCCGCATAGGCGAAAACAGCACCTAAGATAATCTCCACAGGGGTGGTCGGCATTTTAATCAGCTTCGCAATAAAAGGCGAAAAGATGACGATCAACGATAAAGAGATGAGGAGGGTTACATTATCAAGCATAAGAAGATTATAGCGAGTTATAAGCGTGGGTAGCTTATGTACTCATTACTATTATTTTACTTTTTTGGCGACGTCAAAGCCAAGGCTTTTTAACATCTCAAGATCACTCTGCTTGTCCCGTCCTTGAGTGGTCAGGTAGTTACCTATCACAATAGAGTTAGCACCTGCTTCGAAGATCTCTGTTTGACGTGCACCAAACTGAAGTTCACGTCCGCCAGCGACCATAATACGTTCTGCATCACTGATGATGTTACGTGCTAAGGTGATGAGTTCAAGTGCTTCGTCGGTTGTAAGTGGGTTTGGCTGTAGAGGCAGTGCTGGGTTGTGATGGTAAAAGTTAAGGGGAACAGAGGTTGGGTTGAGACTTTTAAGTGACTCTAACATGGAAACACGCTGTTCTTGCGTCTCACCCATACCGAAGATACCACCTGTTATAAGTGTTAGTCCTGCTTTAGTGACATTTTCACAGGTTTCATAACGCTCAGACCATGGGTGTGTTGTACAGACTTCAGGGTAGAAAGATTCTGCTGTTTCAAGATTATGGTTATAGGCCTTAATCCCCGCCTCTTTAAGGGTAAGTAGTTGCTCGACACTTGCCGTACCATTACAAGCGATTAGACGTAGGTCGGGAACAGCTTTACTCACGGCACGTGCTACTTCGCAGACGAAGTTTAAGACTTTAGTATCGATGCCTTTGTTAGCGGTGACAAGACAAAAACCGAGTGCGCCAGAAGTGCGTGCTGCTTTTGCCTCTTCGACAATAGCATCGACAGGTTTTTGGATATAGCGTTCGATGTCCGCCTTGTATTTGACACTCTGTGAACAGAACTTACAGTCCTCGTTACAAGTACCGCTATTAATGTTGGAGATGGCGCATAAAAAGATCTCTTTAGACATGTTTAGTCCTTTCAAATGAGAAGTGCTGTTCTCTGAATTTTTTTGTTTTAAGTTCACGTGCGTAGTAGGTGATGTTGAAGTGCGTGTTAGTGATCTCTAACATAACACATTCGCTCACAGGTTTGTTACGGGCGCAGGCCTCTCCTGGGTTTAAGAAGAGGGTTCCATTGTTAAACTCACAGTCAAAAGTGTGGGTATGCCCATAGACGATGACTTCAGCATCTGGCGACATGAAAAATGGCAGATGCATTAGCTTGAACTTGGTCTTGGCAAGTTTAAAGTAGTGCGGCTCTTGAACCAAGTTATACTCATTATGGACAGCGTGTAAGTGGGCATCATTGTTCCCATAAACAGCGACATAGGGGAGTGTTGTTTCGACTAACTGATCTAACATCTCTGTTTTAACCACATCACCCGCATGGATAAGAAACTCAGCTCCATTTTTGACTAAGAGATCAACAACCTTTTGGGAACGTTTCTCTTTTTTATGGGTGTCGGAGAGGATGCCTATCTTCATAAAAAAGTTCCTTTTTTATGGGGAAATGGGAAATGGGAAATGGTGAATGGGATAAGTAGAAAACTATTGCTTAGATTACCCCATTTACCATTTACCATTTTCTATTCTCCTTCTTCCGCTGGCGTACGGTCTTTACAGCGAATACACTCATAGACCTCTTTGTTACGGTAGGTACGACGTGCTAATGTTCCGCCACACCCCTCTTGTTCACACTTCTTCTCAGAAGGCTCAAACTTAGAGATGAACTTACAAGTTGGATAATCTTCACAACCCCAGAACGGTCCACGACGAGAGTTACGATAAACCAGTTTTTTACCACAGTCTGGACAAGGAACCTTAGACTCTTTTGCCTCGATTTCCATCGACTTGGTGTTTTTACACTCAGGGTAGTTGCTACAGGCTAAGAACTTACCATTTCGACCATTTTTGATGACCATATCGCCACCACATTTGTCACATTTCTCATCAGTAGTTTCAACCTTAGGTGCTTCACCCTCTTCGCCATCTTCAGCGACTTGTTCAGTGTATTTACACTTAGGGAAGCCACTACACGCGATAAAGTTTCCATAGCGCCCTGAACGTAGAAGAAGTTCAGAACCACACTGTGGACAGTTACGACCGAGTGGTTTAGCAAGTTTTAGTGAGACGATCTTCTCTTTACCCTCTTTAACACGCTCGATAAATGGGAAGTAGAACTCATTAAGCACACTCTGCCAGTCTTTACCCTCTTCAGCGATCTTGTCAAGCACCTCTTCCATGTTCGCAGTAAAGCTTGAGTCAACAATATCACTAAAGTGCTTCTCTAACATCTCTATAACCGTAAACGCAACCTCAGTTGGCGCGATCTGACGTTTTTCTATGGTGATGTAGTTACGTGCTTGAAGTGTGGAGATGGTAGGTGCGTAGGTTGATGGACGACCGATCCCTTCACTCTCTAACTGCTTAATCAGGCTCGCTTCTGAGAAACGTGATGGTGGCTCAGTGAAGTGTTGTGTCGGCTTAATATCGGTAATATCAATGTCCTGACCCTTAGAAAGTGTTGGTAAGAGTTTATCTTTGTCATCACTTCCTGTTACCTTGTAAAAACCGTCAAAGAGTAGTTTACGACCACTTGCACGGTACTCAGCACTCTCACTTTTGAAGATGATAGACTGCTGTTCGAAGATAGCATCGTTCATCTGACACGCTAAAAAGCGGTTGTATATGAGGGTATAAAGTCTTAACTCATCAGGCTTTAAAAAGGCTGCAGCGACTTTCGGTGTGAACGAAAGCATGGTAGGACGGATCGCCTCGTGCGCCTCTTGCGCTCCTTTTGACTTTTTGTTATAGGTCTTAGGTGCCTTTGGTAAGTACTGCTCACCATAGGTGTTAAGGATGGTCTCGCGTGCAGCTTCAACGGCCTCTGCTGCCATGTTTAGTGAGTCGGTACGCATGTAGGTGATGACACCTGAAGTTCCATCCGGTGTTTTAACACCCTCATAAAGTGACTGCGCCAACATCATGGTCTTTTTAGGAGACATAGAGAGCTTGCTAGAAGCCGTCTGCTGGAGTGTTGAGGTCATAAATGGTGGTGGGGTTGAGCTTTTACGCTGCTTGGTCTCGATGGAAGCGACTGTAAACTTCTCGCCTTTGATAACGGCGGTTATCTCTTTGGCACGTTCACCTGTCTCTATAGAGAGCTTAGAAAGCTTTTTGTCTTGAAACTTAATGAGGTTCGCATCGATGTTAGGTGCAAACATCGTGTCGATGGTCCAGTACTCCACAGGGATAAAGGCTCTGATCTCACGTTCACGGTCGATGACGATCTTGAGTGTAGATGACTGTACACGACCAGCAGAGAGTCCTTTTTGGATTTTAGAAGCTAAAAGAGGAGAGAGCTTATAGCCCACGATGCGGTCAAGTAGACGACGTGTCTGCTGTGCATTGATCTGGTCCATATCGAGTTTTCTAGGATTTTCTAAGGCAGCATTGATCGCGGTCTTTGTAATCTCATGAAAGACAATACGTGGTAGCTCTTCAGGAACGATCTTCGCTACCTTAGCAATAGCATGCCCAACATGCCAACCAATAGCCTCACCCTCGCGGTCCTCATCGGTCGCGATGAAGATGGTGTCTGCTTTTTTTGCGAGTTCTTTGATCTGTTTGACGATGGCAGCGTTCTCTTTTGCGACACTATACTCTGGCGTAAGGGTCTTCGCCTCTTCATCGATCTTAATACCGAAACGGCTTTTAGGAAGATCACGAATATGCCCTTTAGAAGCGATGACTTCATACTCTTTGCCTAAAAAGTTTTTAATGGTTTTAGCTTTTGCTGGTGACTCGACGATGATTAATTTCAATTAGTGATCCTTGCTAGTATGGACGCTAGGGAGGGCATCTGCACCCTCTAAAACGTTTTCCTATATATAGTATAGAAATAAAAAGTTCGAAAGTGTAGCAAAAATATTATTAATGAGATGAAAAGTCTGTCAATATTTGGATATTCGTCATTGCGGATTTAACCCGTAATCTAGTGCCCCCTTACTAGAAAGAGCATCCTCGATAGCCATACGTTTCCAACACCTGTTTTAAGGTTTCGATGACAGAGAAAACATCTTCATCTTTCATCAAGTGGTGAGAAGGCAACAAGAGTTGCGCCTTAAAGACCTCTTCTGCACCAAAAAGAGAAAGTGACACATCTTTAAAAGCGCTTGTCTTATAGATGGGCTTGTTACCAACTTGAACCGGTACCCCTGCTGCAATCAGCGCTTCGTAAATATCTTCTTTAGGACAAAAGAGTGCGGGAATGAGGTTGACTTGAAAAAGAGGGTGTGGGGTTAAGTCAGATGCTTTTGGTAGCTCTATGAGGCGGTTAGCTGAGAGTTTGTCGAAGTAGATGGACTGCACCTCTTTTATGCGCGCGTCCTGTAGCTCGATGCTCATTAAGGCGTCGAGTGTGAACTGTGCAGTGAGTGAGGACAACACTACATGCTTATCGGTATTGATGATGTCATAGTTCCATAGCTTTTGCTGCTCAAATCCACCCTTCGCCTTGTTACGAAGTGTGTTAGCCAAAACAACGTAATCGGTAGCAATAAAGGCACCTGTTGCCACAGACGAAGGAACAAGTCTGTCCAGTGAGTAAATAACTAACTGTGCACCGCTTTTCGTTGTGTTACTAAAGGCTTGGGTAGCATCTTCGATAAAAAGCAGGTCATGCTCTTGTGAGAACTTCGCTGCTTTTCCCATGTCTGAGAGTATGCCATGGTTGTGGGAGAGTACAAGGGCTTTAGTGTTTGGTTGCATCGTCTTATGAAAAAAACGGGTTTCCATCGTACCATCAAGGCGCAAATCACAGTACGCTGGCTGTAGCTTCTGTTGGTTCAGCGCTGTAAAAAGTTCTATAGGAGCGTTGGGAGAACATAGCACATGAGAACTCTCTTTAAGTGTGGAAAACACTAACGAATATGCCTCTTTTACACTGCTAATAGCGATTACTTCTCTGTATGAGAGATGTTTTGCTAAGTGTTGTTCGAGTTCTTGTGTGTTGCTAATGTGGGTAGTAGGGTGGTCTATAGACATAAGTAGGCTCCAAAATAGTGTCAAAATTATAGCAAATTTCAAAAATGCAACGTTTTTGGAACGCTCAGGGTTTATACTTGTAATAGAGACAGACAAAAGTCTGTTAGGAGTAATATAGCTTTTAAGAAGAATTTACTGAAGAGAGTTATAAACTAGGTTAAAGAACTATAAAAAGGATAACAAATGAAATTACGTTCAATTGCTTTAGCAGGACTTTTAGGTGCTGGTTTTTTGATGACTAGTGGGTGTAAGGAGGACGATATTATTCCTAGAGTTGCATCGGTGAATGTTGTGAATGCAACAGTAGGTGATTTATCGGTCACTGTCGATAGTTCAACTAAGACTGTACATTCACAGGGCGAATTTGTTCCTTTCCCAATTGTATCTACGGATGACTCTATTAATGTTTCATTTAACGGAGGTTCGACAACTAGTGTGGCTAATGATGCTATCCATGTGGTTGGTATTAATACAGCATGTAATGGTGAATATGTTAAAGATACCTTAGACGCAAATAAGCTTCGCGTTATGAATCTATCTGCTACAACAGAGGTTAAAATTACCGATGTGAATATTACTTTTAATGGTGTACAGGTAGACATCCCAAATAAAATTGGTATTTGTTCAGTCGTTTCTACACATTCTGGTAGTATAAATGGAACATGGACTTTACAAATCAATGGAGGAACAGTTGACACTGTAAACATTAATAATGATTTGGTATCTGGAGTAGAATTAATTATTTATGATGTAACTTCTCAAAAGGGAACGGCTATTCCATTGGCGAGTATATAAATTTCCTCGTTCCCATGCTTTGCGTGGGAATGCATACAAGGTCAATGTCTTCTCAACCGTAATTAACTATCAAATGTGGCATTGATTCTACCATAGCCAACTAAGAAGTTGATTTCTAAACCTCACTTCGCTATAATGCCAATCTACTTTTAAAGCGCTCAGCACTGTTAGCAGTTTTGAACGCTTCCCTTTAGACCTGTGCAATAGCATTTGGGGACAATGGGTCAGGATGGGAACATAGCAGCCCACCCTCACTTGGTATGTGCCGCAGGTATCTGGAGGGGAGTACTCTTCGAACCACTTTTTCATTTTAGTCTTCGTCGTTACGCTCGTCATGTGCATTAGTACACTTCCTTACTATACTCCTTGATAAAATAAAAAATTGATCCGAAGAGCAAGCTTACTCCTATTCTAATATTTCGTTAAATAGTACAAACTCTAATAATCCTTCATCTTGCGATAACTCTCTTTGTATCGGCATTACTAAAAGTAACGTTAACTTATATAAACATTGCTTATTTATGATTCATATATAAAGTATTGTAATAACAGCGTTAATATAGTTATGTAATCGATGTTACAGACAGCAAGGTCTTTTTTGGACTATACTGCTCCCATAACTCGAAACAAATCAAAAGGATAGAAAATGAGAAAAATGAGTCTAATGGCACTACTAGTTGGTGCGGCGTTATTTACAGGTCTTGGTGTTACTTCTGCAATGGCAGAGAGTGGTAAATGTGGTGCAGGTAAATGTGGATCTTCTAAGCCAGCTAAGTGTGGTGCTGAGAAAAAAGGTAAATGTGGTGGTGAGAAGAAAGCTAAAAAATGTGGCGCTGGTAAATGTGGCGACAGTAAAAAAGCTGAGAAAAAAGGTAAATGTGGCGCAGGTAAGTGCGGTAAGTAAGCTTACTCACTACAAGGTCATTCCGGGTTTGACCCGGAACCTGTACGTTTAAACGTAGTGTAGTTATAACTGGGGCGCGCATCAGTTATTACTGCACTAATCATTAACTCTGTAGAGATCTCTACAATTTTGTTGGTTAGTAAAAAAGGATGCGTTATGCAATGTCAATTACTAAAAGTATGTAAATGGGTTACGCCCATAAGTGAAAACCTTCAGTCGGTAGCACTGTTACTGGTTCGTCTTATATTAGCCTACACGTTTTTTGCTCCGGCAATGATGAAGTGGGCAGACATAGGAGCAACAGCAGGGTGGTTTGAGTCTATGGGTATTCCATTGCCAACACTCAATGCTTATATGGCTGCTTCAACCGAGATGGCAGGTGTTGTTTTACTGACACTAGGTCTTTTCTCACGTTTGATTACTGTTCCTCTTCTTGTGACGATGTTTGTGGCTATTGCTACGGTACATGGTACTAATGGTTACAACGTCATTCATGAAACACTTCAATGGACAGATGCTTATATCAATGGTGAAGAAGTTATT
>JAJRVE010000063.1 GCA_024277445.1 Campylobacterales bacterium | reverse complement strand
TGTGGCACGGTTGAGGGAACACTTCCTGCGATAGATTACAAAAAAGAGTTGGCACTTTGGGACTTGGTTATCGAAGCCAACAAAAAAGGGCTTCTCGCTTGTGCGAAAGATCTTAGTTCAGGTGGAGCAGCGATCGCACTTGCCAAGATGGCAGCAACAAGTGGTTTAGGTTGTGATGTTGTTATCACTGAGATTGACGATGAGCGTGACATCTTTGCAGAGTCTATGAGTCGTGCCATCATCGAAGTCTCTCCTGAAAATGCCGAGGCTTTTAAAGCGATGCTAGGCGACCTTGCATGTGAAAAGATCGGTACGGTAGGTAGCAATGACCTTAAAGTCAACGATGTAGAGATGAGTCTTGCTGATCTTGACAAGGTTTACTTTGGTCAGTTTGCTAAGGTAATAGAGCAAGACATCTAAGCCTTTGGCCTACATCTCTTGTAGGTCTCTCTTTAGAAAAATAAACCGCTTATCTTTTTCTTTACACCTTTACTTCGAGTGACTATTTAGGTCATTTTTTCATTGGTGAAAAAACTGCACGTATGGTAAAGGTGTTTTTTGTAGAAGTAGATGTAGATGTTGGTCTTGAGAAACTTTTCTTTGTCGATTCAAAAAAAGTGAGTTGCGTATTACTCCCTTGCTTACTCGTTTTATGTGCGGAGAGATTGGGGGTCGCATCTAGTTCGAGTGTACACTCAAACTCTTCTAAATCACAGGCGATATTCTCACGATGCATCTGCTCTACAGCTTCATCTACAGACTTCCCCATGGCGGTAAGAATGTTAGAGAGTTGTAACTCGTTTTTACTCGGCATCGTTCTCTCTCTTTTTACCAGAAAAGAGAAAGCGCACTTTTAATCCATAAGTCGCTTTTGAACGGCTTGATCGGGTTGTCCCAATATTGGCTTTTGCTGTGACAAACTTCATTTGAACACCTCCACCTATACCGGCTGTTGTCTCTTTAGAGATAGATGTTTCTGCTGCATAGGTTACTTCCATCTCAAACTCTTCAAGTTCAACGGCTATATCTGCCTTTTGTAATGTTTCTACGCCAGACGAAGCACCTTCAGCGGCACTAAGTATAAGACTTTTGATTGTTACTGCTTCACTCATGTTGTTCCTTTAAAATTGTTTCAAACATATATTAACAAAATAATGTTCTTTAGAAGTTCTATATTATCTTATTAATATATGAGCTTATGCATGTAGCTTAAAAGAGAACTGAGGAAAGAAAAGGTGATGAAATCTTTTGAACTCGATAAACACTTATACGATTATAGGGTAGAAAACCCTCTTTTTCTACACTAAAAGATGAGATGTATCTGGTCAACATGTTTATCAATTTTTGGAGTTAACTCGGAAAATAAATGATGTTGATATTAGCTTCACTAAAGAGATTAAATAAGATATCTAAAAAGTTTCTACAAAAAGCCCAGCTATCTGTTGCTTTTTGTGAAAGTAGGATTTAATCTATGTAGCGTACACAAGAAAAAGACGTTTCCTGAGTTTTTGGAAAGAAACTAATCTCTGGATAGTCGTTGATTATATTGAAGTCATAAATAGTTAAGTCACTTATATTGTAGGCTTGCGTTGTATCATGGCTTACTGTTGTTGAAGTCCATCCATATATTCTTGCTGAATAGGCTTCACTCACATTTGGAAGATGCCATCCTGATATCCCTCCTGTGTTTAAACTATTACAATAGATCACAGCGTCATCCCAACCCTTTGTACCGTCTTGACGCGTTTCTATATTGTAATTTTTACGTTCCATATATATTAAGTCTATATTGCTATTCTCGAACGATAAAAGCTGTGTTAGAGGTAATATAACTGCCAATAGAGCCATTTTTCTATGATAATTTTTCATGTTTTCTCCTTAATAACTACGTACACAACGAGTACGATATTTGTCACTGTTCACATGTCTGCTAAGACCTATACTTCCAGTATTGAAGTCTACAGTAGTATCTTCATGGTGAGGAACAGTGTTTACAGTATAGTAATGGTATGATGAACTAAAAAAACGAGTGGGTTGACATGTTTTAAATGCAGGGTCCATTTTGCATCCGAATCGTGAAAAGTCAATACTTGAAAACAGTTCATAAGGTGTTGGAAGACGCCATAGGTTACTTCCTCCATAAGTAAGGTTTTGGCAATAATCTTTTGCCTCATTGTATGTCAAAGCTACTGGTAAAGATCCATCTTGCCAAATGAGGCGGTTAACAGTGTCTCTTACCATATATTTTGCTGGTGTCACTTTAGGTTGACTAAAGGAGATAAAGTTTCTTGTTGTACCTAAGGTTAAGTTTCCGTCATCCCCTAGTATATAACTAGTTGTTACACCTGTTGCAAGCGCATCTTTTCGCATAACCAGTGGTGCAGAAGGAAAATCAATACGTGGATCACTTTTCAATCCATTATTATCGATTATAGAATTGCCAGCTGCAAGCTCTATCTCCTGACCTGCGATGAAAGTCGGTGTGTCGGATGCACTGTAGTTTAGCTTTATGCGTATTACTCCTGGAAGAAGCTGGTCTACGACAGCTGAAGGTGGAAATGGTACAGTATAGTCGTCATTAGGGTCTGTAGAGAATGATGCAATATGGTTATGAAAAAAGATACGTATGACATCATCAGTGATATCACTCGTTTTCATATCATCATAAATCCAAGTTTCTATGTACAAGACATGAGTATAGACTGTAGTATTCTCTATATGAATCGCTTCAGTTTTTGTAATTGTTCCATCGCTATAGGTGATATTGATATCTGTGGATGTAAAATCTGAACGATCTGGTACATCAAAAGTAAGTTGAGCAGTTGTGTTGTTGATTTTATTGAATGAAAAATTAGAAAGTATTGGATCGTGCTCACCAATTAAAAAACTGATGTCATCACCATCTACGTCATCAACAATAAGATCAATGGTCGCATGCGACAGTTCATCAACACTAAAAGATGTCTCTTGTAAAACTGGGGCGTCGTTAACAGGTACTATATAAATAGTTCCAGTTTGTATGTCACTAACTCCTGTTACATCTGTATATGTGTATTCAAAGTCTAGTTGGCCATTGTAATCTTTAGAAAGACCACTAAGTCTAAAAATACAGTTCTCCCCTACTTGTTGCGTTACAACTATAGAAGAATTGTAAAATGTGATACTACAACTTCCTGGATCACCATATAAACCGCCTAGATAATCTGGATCATCAATGCTGTTTGTATAAAGGTTGTATAGTGTAAGACCAAAGGCACTTCCTTCATCCTTAGCATCGTTAAAGTGGTGTAGCGTAAAAGCGTCATCAATAGGATTAATTATAAAACTATTGGCTTGTACTGAACACTCATTAGAGCCATCACTAACTTTAAAGCTTAGTGTCTTGAGTGATGGACCATTGTAGTTTTCTCTCGGTGTTATGGTAAATTCTCCTGTGGTTGTGTTTAAAGAAACAGTATAAGCATACGGATTAGAATCAACATATTCGTAGGTAAGAGCTTCTCCTTCTGGATCTTCTGCAATGATTTGACCATGATAAGGAATGTCTTCATCCATAACAATATTATTGAGTTGGCAGCTAGGCGTCTCATCAAGATCATTAAGTGTGACGGTAATGTTCTGCGAACTTGCATTCCCAGCAATGTCTGTAGCCGTGATAGTAATCATATAATTGCTTTTAGTCTCATAATCAGGATCAGACTTAAAACTAAGCATATTACCAACGAGTGTAAAGAAACTGGCATCACCACTACTATCTAAAGAGAGTGTAGCTCCTTCGTTAGTTGTAATGGTACCAACAGCTTGTTGGTTCTCATCAATAGTGAAAGAGGTACTCGTAATAGTAGGAGCTGTATCATCAAGATCATTAAGTGTGACGGTAATGTTCTGCGAACTTGCATTACCAGCAACATCCGTAGCTGTGATAGTAATCGTATAACTGTTTTTAGTCTCATAATCAGCACTGTTTGTAAAACTAAGAACATTGCCACTGAGT
>JAJRVE010000005.1 GCA_024277445.1 Campylobacterales bacterium | reverse complement strand
GAGCCACTAGATGAAAGTCCGAAGCCTTATCTTGCTGTGACAACACCTTAAGATGGTACATCTGATTACCCTCACCTAATTGTACATAGATACTTTTTAAAAAGAACGCTCGCGGTAGTTCAAATGTAATAGCACTCTTCTCACGCCTAAAAGGAAGCTCTATCTTTTTATCTTCTTCATAGTTTACTCTATACGTATAGGCCACTATACTAGAGATTTTAAATGGTTCACTACTCTCGATGAGCAGGTAAGGCGTTGCAGTAGTGTTAAGAGATATGCGCTCTTGTAAGATATCACTCTCTTGCATGGTAAGTCTAGCCAAGCGCTCATCAAAAGCAAGTAGTTGCCAATGGTTAAGGTCATCACTTTTTCGGACATTCACACCAACCATATAGTTCTCAGCATCAGAACGGACAACTAAATAATCGATCCCATCTTTCATACGCGAACTGTCTATGATATAGCTGCTCTTTTCCGATGGAGTCGGGTTCGTTATCTTGATCTGCTTGTTGTTGATAGCAACTTCTATAACACCATCTTCTGCGCGCTTCTTGGGTTCTAACGCTCTGAACGGAAGTGCTGACGAGTGTCTGCTTTCATTTCTGTTTACTATGCGTTCTATCCCCTGCGGCATAGGGTTACCCAGCGCATCAAAGACAGCGACATCCTCTAACATTGGAGAGTGCACATGTTCATAAACAGCAAGTGGGATTTCAAAACTAATTAGACCACTCTCTTGTGTTGTGTTGATCGTGCTTTCATAAGCAAAGTCACGCTTTTCGATCGCTAAGAGTGATAGACAAAATGTTATGAGCAGTACTATTTTCTTCATGCTGTTTTTTCCTCTTGTTTAGGTGGTAAGGGTGCTATAAACCCTACTAGTAAAATCAGTACACCCACGACTAAGAATGAGATGATACGCTCTAACGAACCACTGTTAGCCATGTCCACAAGCAGTAACTTCACAATAACAAAACCGAGCAGTCCCGCACCCGACATCCAGACAAAACGTGAAGCACTCTTTTTAGCATAGATGATCACCGCTAAAGCCATAAGCGTGTACATAATCGAGAGTGACATTTGAAAAAGACTACTCGCGCCTAAGGAGTGTAGGCTATAAAACACATCACCATAGTAGTGAACACTACGGGCTAAGAAAAGTGTGGCAAAGGCCATCACAAAAAATGCAGCAAAGCCCATCTGCAGACGTTTTTCAACGCCTATACGTCGCATCCACCAAAGCAGCGTAACAACAACACCCACCTGCATCAGTTCAAGGGGATTTAACAGTGGTATATAGACAAGTTCCATAAGCTCTGCACTGCTTACAAATGCGAAAAGTTGCCAGAGCATTAACCCTATACCGATACCGAAAACAGCTATCTTTTGATAAAGTACTTTCTCTTGTGTCAGTGGCCAAAACTTTACGCCACTCATGATAAGGTAGATGGCTAAAACAGGCAGTAAGGCAAAACCACTCAGAGCAATGACAGTGGAGCTTTTTTCCAGATGGTAAAACAACTCCCAAGAGAGAAGAAGTAGCATAAGCCATAACCCTGCCACATGCCAATCCTTACGTCGCATAAGTTTCAGACGATACAGCATAAAGTAGTACACGCTAAAGTAAAGTACCAAGGCGATGCTGTAGTGTTTAACAAAAGGGTGAACTTCCTGTGAAAGTGCCATCACAATGCTCAAAAGTCCCAAAGGCATATAGAGTTCTAAAGCCTTTGTGAGTTCATCCCACTCTAAGCGAGGCGCTATTAGCATCAAACCTAAGGTGCTCGAAGCAGCGTAGATTAGAAAGTAAGCGTACTCACTGTGCTTGACCTCATGGAAACCTGCGCCTAGCCACAACAACAGGCCTACACCCAACAGCAGTTTAGAAAACTGCGCTTCAAACGGCTTCGTCTTCGCTCTATAATAGAAGTAGATATAACTACTACACAACATCGCAAGTGCCAAAATAGCAAAACCAAGGTAACTACTGTTTAAGAAGAACGCACTCTCAACCCATCTCATCTCCTTAAAGAGACTACCCAATGCATAGACGAGAAGCACAAGTGCAAAAACACGTGAGTAGGTTCTATCTTGGCGAAAAGAGATCCAGATAATGGCACTTGCTTCCAAGGCGAAGATAACACTGCTCACTTCAGGTGCAAAGGCAAAGGCGAAGACAAGGCTTAAAAAGACAACACCTAAGGCTAAAAAGGACTCACTTAAAAGAGAAAACTTCTCTTTTTTTCGTAACCACCATGCTAATGAAAGGTAGAGCGCTGATGTAGCCAGTGCGGAAAATGCCAAACCATACTCAAAATCTTGAACAAGAGCCGCTTGAAGGCCAAATCCTACAGTTGGAACACCAAAGACCAATGTAGCGTCCACATACGCTTTAAGCGCAAATGGCTTGCGATGTGCAAAGAGTATGGCAACCGCAATGTACATCAACGAAAAGAGGATTAAAAATGGCTCAGTAGTCGCAAAGTCACTACGGCTATAACTCTGAACACCCCACGCCGTAGAGATAACAAAAGTAAAAACAAAACCAACAAGGTTAAGCACACGCCACGCTTTAAACCAAGCGATAGCAATGATGCTGAGGTTTAAAAAGGCGTAGTAGCTAAACAAGACAACATGAGACCCCTCACCGGTCGAGGTTAAGATAGGCGCGAGGAAACCACCGACTGTGGCGAAGATGGCTAAGTAAAACGCATTTTGAAGCACTGCTAACATCGTAGCAAAAAGTACGGTGAGGACCATTGCTGCTAAAGCCACACCAAAAGGTATGACAGCAAAAAACTTTGCTCCGGCAAAAATAGCAAGATAGAAGATAGCAATACCAACACCCTGTAAAATAAGTCCAAAGTCACCTTGACGTGCTTTAAACTTCCAGCCTACACCAGTTAATACAATGCCAAAAAGAAGCACACTAAAAAGTCCTGCTTCGATACTGATCATGTCATTAGAAAATGCAAAACGGATGAGAAAGGTCAAACCAAAAAAGAGAATAACACCGCCTATCTTGACCATTGGATTGCCGGTCGTAAAATAGGTTTTTATTTTCTTAAGTATCCCATCAATCGGGTCAGCAAAAAGTTGCGTATTGTCATGGGCTTTCAATGAAGGTCTTTCTATCTCATAAGCACTAACTTGAGTATCAGCTTCACTCTTTATAGGTTCTACAACCTCTACTTCTTTTTGCGCTACTACCTCAACTGTAGGCTCTTCGACTATATCTTCGATAACAGCAGTAGCAACAGTCTGCTCTTCTTTTTCTGCTTCTTGTTCTTTGACATAGGTCTCAAAACGGTTTTCTAACATCGTAAACTTAAACTGAAGATCTTTAAACAAAAATGCCAACTTAACAAGCGAAGCGATGGCGATCAAGATGGAAATAGAGAGCATGGACACGGTATTACCGAAATTAGCTATAAAGAGTAAGGCTAAGATGCCCATTACAAAAATATACATTACATTCCTATCAGTTTGAGTCGAATTTTTTAACAAAAATCAAGATTCAACTATTCAAATTTTTTATAAGTCTGCGATTATATCATGTATGTTTAAATAAGTTAACTATGGGGTGTTTTCATGTCAATAAGTCCCCTCTTAGTCAATGAAGCTACGCTCTCAACAACGGTAAGCTATCAAGCAACTCTTCACAATAAGACCACTGCGTTAAAGTCTCTCGCCAAGTAGGCTTAATCGCATCAACGCCGAAGTAGGCGCCTAAGACCATCCCAATAGCGATGGATCGTGATGCGTTGTCTCCTCCTACCATGGCATTGGCAGTGAGGGCTTCGTTAAGACCATCTTCTCTATTCATATACTTGAGAATGAAATAGACTGATCCAGGTAAGGTCCCTTGCGTAGGAGAGGCTTTTCCAACTTTGATGGGTTCGCTTCGTCCGACGTCCCATAGTTTTGCCATGGAGGTTAGCGCAAGATCATCACAAAAAGGTTCTTTAGAGAGTTCTGAGTTTTTATCACTCGCTTCTTCATACTTAGCGATGGCCTGAGCCACTTTAGCCTCTATAAAACCACCCATCTGTTTTGCCACTGCTCTGATGGCGTCATCAGGCGCAGCACCATAGATCACTCTATGTGTCACTCTCGCAAAAAACTCACCACCCGCTAAGGCGTCTACGTCACGGTGTGTAAACATAGCATCTCGAGAGACTTGCGCGATGACCTCTTCATTATCATAATAGGCATGCGCCGCCACATGACGAATAGCCGTAGCATTAGAGATGCCACCAAGCTGTTCTACGGGTACACCATGTTTGACCTGTGCGTAGGTCTCTTTGGTCATCGTACAGATCCATGAACCCCAACCGTTTTCAAGACGGTTCATCCAGTGGGCTAAGATGTCTTTAACTTCAAACTTACGAGGAGGATTACTGATAGAGGCTAGATGCTCTAATATAACCACATTGTAATCACCATAATCCGTACTACCACCCGCGCGTTTGCCAGGATGGTAGTTTCGCTCACCCCAGCCTATGCCATGGGTCTGTCCACCCATCATCTCACCCGGACTCATAAACTTCTCTATGGGTTTGTTCCCATACGCCTTAAAGATCTTCTGTGCATCGTACTCATAATGAGAGCCTAAACATAAGGCATCCCCTACCATCGCACCAAAAAAGGCACCTCGCATCGCATCTTGTTCTGTTCTTTTTGACATAAAGTGACCTTTTTTTAAGACATAATGCCAAAATATTTTGAGTTATACGTATGGATACCAAAGAAGCTAAAAGGTTAAAACAGTTCTAAGTTTTAGAGATGCCCCTACGTTTAAATCTAGCCGCATTTTTATGTTCACTTTTTGACGTTGAGATACAGCTTATCTGATACGCTATCATCGCTTTAAAGGGATCTAAGAAGTGTTCAAAAGCACTCTCTTGTATGGACTCCATCTTATGGGCATTTAAAAGTTCTAAAATAGTTAAGGTAGACTCTATGGTCGATAAGTAAGCTTCTTGCGGTTGCTGCTTGATCTGAAACTGTGAGCTTTTGGTGTGGGTGAAACTGAGTTTTGGTAAGGCTTGTAGGTTAGTAGAGACCTTAAGGAGTTTAAGTGCCGTACTCCATGTTGCGTCAATGATAAAGATGACAAGTTCCCTACTACCACACTCGATCTTCGTCTCATTAAGATGGAGACTCTCGTCACCTGGGTAAAGTACATAGCAGAGTTTTGTTGGATCATTAAGCAGTGCGTTAACACGGTTGTGGTCTCTAAAGTCTACACCTACATACAGTTCTGAGTTAGGTAGAGAGAGGTGGGTCATATGGCCCGTGCCATTTTTGACTTTTTGGAACTCTTTGGGGTGCATTAAGATAACAAACTTCGTCTCTGTTTCTATGGCTCTGACATGCTTACACATGCACGAACTTAGCGGACGATAACAGCGGTAACACTTACCACGAGGCAGTTCTACTTCATGACGCTTTGAAGCTCCCATCCTTAGTTGCTGTCTTCCTCTAGTTCACTGAGTGTGATCTGCTTGAAGTCTTCTAACCAAGCGAGTAACTCAGCTTTAGGTACTAAAAATCCCTCTCTGTTGGGCGTGCCTTTCCATGAACGTTGCACGATGTAGATGTCTTTTTTACCCTCAAGTAGCATGTAGAGAGAAAACTGTGCTTTCGTAGCATCATCTGGAAGCTCTTTAAGCCCCATGACAACGGCTAGTTTCTGTTGAGAAACAATGGTCTCTGAAAAGAGTTCTTCGCTGTAAAAAGCAGGCGCATTAAGTGACTGCATCTCATTTTGCATCATCTTAAGTAGTTTGCGTGCATTAAGGTCGACATCACCGTTGGCGTTGTTAAAGCCCTGCACGATCAACTTCTGTTGTTCATCTTCAGGGGCTTGAAACTCCAACACAAAGGTACCCTCTTCTACACTACGAAGAGAAGGTTCGATGGACCAGGCATCCGGTAGCGGAAAAGAGAGTACTTCGTTAAAAATGGGCATCTTAACAAAGCTGTTTTGTACCTGTGTTTGCTTGGAGCTAAAAAGACGGCTAAAGATCCCCATTATAACTCTGTAGCACCTAGTTGCATCGCACCGTACCAGCTTTTACTAAATGGTGCCATCTCTTCGAGTATGTTCCATAGTGCTGCAGGTGTGTTCGCCTGAGAAGTGATAGCGTGTGCCACTTCCATGAAAAGACCAGGTTCATAATCACTTGCTAACGCTTTAGCGCCATGTATCATCGCTAATGGTTTAAAGTCAGCCTTGAACACAGGTGTGAACTCGATGAAGTCGTGTGCTTCATCAGTGGCGACAAGCAAGGTGTACTTGTTCATCGCTAAAAGATCAGCACAGTCTTGGTAGTGTTTTTCATTATGCAGATCATAGTTAACGGTGAAGATGTGTTTGTCTGAGCCGTTAAGTTTAAACTGCACAAAACAGAGCGCTACATTTTCACCTTTGAAGTTGACGTTGAAGATGGACGCACGAAACTCACTCGAGATCCCGCCTTTACCAAGGGCTTCTTCATTACCTACTGAGAGTTTGATCATCAAAAAGGGAACGCCATTTTCACTACCGAGTGGCACTGCTTGCGTATATGAGAGCGTTGGTAGCATCTCTTTTATGTTTTTAGGGAGTCTTTCGTTTTTTTCTAACATATTGGCCTCTATTTGTAGATGGGTGTCTGTTTGTTGGCAAGACGCTCAAAGTCAACATCACGACGATCAATCTTACCACGATAGATCGCTTCGAGAGAGTTAATGTGTCCTGCAAGTCTGTTAATAAGGTAAAGGGCCATTCTATCACCCTCATAACGTTTCATTGCCTTGGCAATATGGTTTTGAAGAAGGTCGATGGCTTCAAGGTCGTCTTTAACCTCTATCTGCATGATAAGTGCTTTGACTTCGCCATAACTGCTACCTGTAGCATCCAAGAAGTCAAGTCCGATGTCCATGGTCTTCATGGTACTGATGGCACGTTCAAAAGCAAAATGGTTGTAGAGAAAACAGCCCATAAAGTACTCTATGTCTGAAGGCTCTTTTTCAGAGTAGTCATGCTCATCATTGTCATCAAACCACTGATGCCAGATGGCACAAGCATCTTCTATAAGTTTTTCATTATTATTCATACAGGTTCTCCTGTCTTAGATTATTTGCGCAATAATAGCACTAATTAGACTCAATAAAAATAAGCAAATGAATTAACACATTTTTTTAACACATTTCACAATCTTAGTTTCACTAAGGTACTTTGAGTACATCAAAAACATAAACTCTAAAAAGTTTACAGAAGAGAAGCAAGCACATGCTGTGGGTACAGCCGTTGCTTCATGGGTTTTTTAAGCCAAAAAGCTAATGACTTTTTGGAGTGTTCACTAACATCAAGAGGAGTCTCCGTGATGTGTCTTTGCAAAATAATGGATAAAACCATCAGGATACATCCTCTTAATCTTCGTTCTATACACCTCTAAACTTTAAAACTGATAACTCAAACCTGTCATAAAGACACCACCATTGACACCCTGATTTTCAATCTCAACTGTACTACCATTAATCGTAACCTGTTCTTTACTTTGTGGTGCAAAACGGTACTTGTACTCGGCGTAATAACCAATACCTGTAAAGAGTTCTCCTGAGACACCACACACAGCGTTTACTGTGATCTGAAACTGTTCAGCGTTGCGGTAGGCGCCATTGTCGTTGTAGTCGTTGATGTTTAGTCCAAGACCGACACCGATGTATGGTTTGAAGTACTGTGTCGCTTTAAAGTAAGTTGCACCCGTTGTCTCGACACCAATGTTAGTTATGTCTGCACTGTAGGTACCATTGTGGTAAGTTCCATCACCATGACTATAGATGGACATGGTACGGCGGCTTCCCCACTCAAAGTCCTTTACTTTCTCCTCGGCACCAACGACCACTTCCCAACCCATCTTACGATCAAGCCCTTTTTTGCCTGAAGTGATCTTGGTCGTATCATCATTGCCACCTAGGGCATCCACACCGACACGTAGTAAGATGTCATACTTCTCACGAAACTGCTTTTGCATCTCTTCTTGAAAGTCTGTTGTCTCCGCCGCCATAATTGAGGTACTCACTAAGGTCGCTACTATAGTTGTTGTTAAAATCTTGTTCATGTTAATACTACTTGTTTTTATGAGTATAATTAAACAGTAGTTGTATAAACTAATGACAAATAAATTAATGATAAAAGTTTATCTTGGTATCAAAACGCCTGGTTAATGTTCTTGTAAATAGTGTAGTCGTGTTTGTTAGTTAAAAAGGAGGATGCTATGATAAGAAAAGCTCCTTACTTCGAGCAGTTTTTTAACTTCATAAAAATAGTTTTAATAATCTCTTTTTGAAAAAGAAGGGCATTAATAGCCTGTGTCATCTCTTCGGCTTCATCATCATATTGATGCGCCACTTCGTTACGTAGTTTTCTGAGGAACATCCACTCTTTCGCACTTGTTATGCACCCAAGCTTTTCGAGTTTATTTAACATATCTATGAAAGATATAGCCTCTGTTGTTCCTTCATATTTTTGAAAGATCAGTATAAATATTTTATCGCCCATCGTGTCTTGCAGTTTTGAGAACCTAAATAAAAACTGATCAATATCTTGTACTTCATCTTTTGTTAGATTTTTGTACTTTTCTACACTTAAAGGAATGATATCTTTCATGTCACCATAAGCTTCGTCAATGCGCTGAATATGCTTCTCACACTCTTTGAAGTACTTTTCAAGTTTAATTGTTGTGATGTCCAAAACTACTCCTTTTTTCTCTACTTCTTGATCAACTGCACGTATCTCTTCTTTTTTAAAAACGACATCAATCTTTTGTTCGCCAAATGTCTTCTCAAGAAGGGTTAAAAAACGAAGTTTTTTGGCAAGAAGTTCAGTTTCATTATCAGTCACCACATAGAGATCAATATCACCACCTTTTGCAGTGTCATCTACACGACTACCAAATAAAATGACAGAACTCTGCATACCAAACACCTTATGTGTATTTTCAACAATAGACTCTGCTTCATGCAATGTTATTCGCATAGACATTCCTTGATAAATTTATAGACATCTCTATTATAACGAAAAGTCTCTACTTAAAACGCCTGGTTGATGTTCGCATAGATGGCATGGTCATGTGTGCTTGTCGTAGCGAAGTCCACTCGGTAGTCTACACCCTGCTTCTCTTGGATGGTGTACCTAACACCTACTCCACCACTGACGTAATTACCGTTATCTCTGTCTCGGTTGGCAGTTGGCCCTGTTCCTTTTGAACCACCACTCAAGTTGGCGTAACCTGCGAAGGCTGCTAGGCGAAAGGCTGTGTTCGTGATCTGATAGCGGTACTCACTTTGTATGGCGATCATGTTACGGGCCTTGTACTGACCGATGACAAAACCACGTAAGATACTTCGTGAACCTAAAGCAGCCAAGGCACCATCTGGTGTCTCCTCACTACTGTACTGTCCAAAGAGTTGTGTGGCAATGACATCATCGTCTTTGAAGCCTTTTATGTAGTCTCTCGCGTTTAAGAGGACATTGTAGTAGTGGTCTGAGCTTCCCCATACAGCAGGAAAATCGTTCGCCGTTAAGGTCATCCAGACAGCCTCTCTTGGGTAGAATTTTTCTGTTTTTGAACGTGTATCATAGGCGTAGGTAGCGCCATAACCTAGACGAGAAGAGTCTTTTATACCATTCGCTAGGATAAATGCTGCCCCAGTAAGATTTTGCGGGTTGAAAGTTTGATTAATGTAAAAAAGTTGCCCACCAACGTAGACATCTTCTTTAATCTGATAAAGAAACTGCTGCGCTATCATGTAGATGGTGACATCAAAATGTGCGTTAGGATCAACATTAAACGTAGCTGGAACATACTCACCTAGGTCGATTTCACTGTTATTATAGAGCATACCCACAACCGTGTTAGACTGAAAATCATCACTTCCAAAGAACATCTTGTTGACTGCAAAAGCGCTATAGCTTTTTGTGTTAGTGTATTGTCCGGTTACGATAGTTTGAGAAGGTGAGGAGTCTTTGTCTACCTTGTAAATCATCATGCCTGCAGCACCAGCGCCAGTCCCTGATGTAGGGTTAGAGCTCACTATAGGCATCACTCTAAAACTCACTTCATGGTCTTCTTGCGTAATATTGGTATCATCCGCTTGAAGCGAGGTGAGCACTAAGAACAGTATAGGCAGTAGGACAATAGATTTTAGTTCTTTTAGCATGTTAGTATCTCTCTTACTCGGTTCATTAATATTAACTTAGCCATTGTTGTTAACTCGACTGTTTGGCAAAATAAGTTTTAGTCAGTTTAAAGATGACTGGGCTCAAAAGGGCAATGGCTATGAGGTTTGGTATGGCCATAAAGGCGTTGAGGGTGTCAGCTAAAAGCCAGATGAACTTAAGATCCATCATGGAACCAAATGGGATGACTAGCACCCAAACAACGCGAAAAGGGATAATTGCTTTTTGTCCGAAGATGTAGTAAACACTCTTCTCACCATAAAAGCTCCAACCCACGATCGTTGTAAACGCAAAGACGATGAGACCGATGGTCACAACGTATTCACCTACATAGGGTAGTGCTGTTGAGAACGCGAGTAGCGAAAGTGCCGCCCCGCTCTCACCTGAGGTATACGCACCCGTCACAACGATAGCAAGACCCGTAATACTACAGATGATAATGGTGTCGATGAAAGTTCCCATCATCGCTACAAGACCTTGACGCACGGCTGAGTTCGTTTTTGCTGCGGCATGGGCGATAGGTGCTGAACCCAGTCCTGCTTCGTTAGAGAAGATACCACGTGCCACACCAAACTGCAAGGCTGCCCAAACTGAAGCACCCGCAAAACCACCCATAGCCGCTGTTGGGGTAAAGGCTGCTGTTACGATAGTGCCAATGGCCGTAGGGATCTCAGTAATATTTGTCGCAATAATAACTAATCCAGCAAGCAGATACGCCATTGCCATAAAAGGAACAACTGCACCTGCAACATGGGCAATACGCTTTATCCCACCAATAAGCACAAGACCGACAAAGATGGCAAGTACAATCCCACTATAGAGTTCAGGGATGCCAAACGAAGTTTCTAAGACATCAGAGACAGAGTTCGCTTGTATGGTATTGCCGATGCCAAAACCAGCGATGGAAGCAAAAAGAGCAAAGGCAAAGGCTAGCCATTTCCAGTTATCACCCAGACCGTTTTTGATGTAAAACATCGGTCCACCCACATGGTTGCCCTCTTCATCTTTTTCTCTGTAAGTGACTGCAAGCACTGCCTCAGCATACTTCGTCGCCATCCCCAAAAGTGCCGCGACCCACATCCAAAACATAGCACCCGGACCACCCATAAAGATCGCCGTTGCCACACCTGCGATGTTACCCGTTCCGATGGTGGCCGAGAGTGAGGTCATCAGCGCATTAAACGGAGAGATCTCTCCTTCTTGCTTGTCCTCTTTACGCCCTTGCCAGATAAGTCTGAAGCCTTCAGGGATGAGGCGAACGGGTAAAAACCGTAAGCCTAATGTCAAGTAGAGTCCTGTTCCTAAGATGAGAAACAGCATCACAGGTCCCCAGACAAAACCGTTTACTGCACCTATGATTGCTTTTAACTCTTCCATGAAACTCCAGACACTTTTAAATTAGGATTATTATACCAATTTGTTTCTCTTTTTTGTCTCTAGTTCCAATTGTACTTTTATGAGTATTTATACTTTTATAATTACTTCATATCGCTAGGATGCTACTTTTCTTCTTTGCTCGCACAAAGAAGAAACCTAGCGGAAAAGAAGAAAGTGCGGACGCGGTCACACAGATATATAGATGTATCTAATGCTCTGAGGCAGGAAAGCCAATTAAGGCACAGACTGTACCAAGACGTAGCGGGAGCGAAATAGAATATGTAGTTTTATGGACTTATTAATTTTTACGACTCCGACATTAGCTACTTGATTGTATCTTCAAATGGGGATGGAAGCGAATGCTTCCACATTAATAGATGCGTTACCGCTTGCTCTTCCTTCGTGGCATCTACAGAGGCGAGTGTAGAGAATGAAGTTCCGTTAAGAAAACGACACTGTTTGAGCTGAAAGCGAGTTTGTCGTTTTTAGGAACGCAATGAACGAAGCGAGTGTACTCGATAGCTATCGAGTTCGAAGCCGCCACGAGCGGTTTTTCTGTTTCTCTTTTTGTCGAGTCAAAAAGAGAAAGGGTAGCAATAAGAAGTTACAACCAATTAAAGAATAAAAAAACAATAGAACAAAAACCTATCCTATGCTATCATTCACAACAATAAATACATCACTAAAAATAATTAGGAAACAACCTTGAACGCACTCACCATAAACCCCGAAACAAAAAAAGTAGAAGCCATCGAAATAGAGATGAAAGCAAACTCCATCTACAGCTTTTTTAACTCCATCCTCATCGATGAACTTTCAAGCCTCAACCAACACACTATTTACACCGATGCCAACGCACTCTCAGAACATAAAAAAGCCTACTTCTTAGGCGAGCAGTTACTCGTTGGAAACGCACTTATCATCGGGCTTAATGGTATGGAAGAGATCGATGCCATCATTAAAAAAGAAGAGTTAGAAGAACTAATAGAGTATGAGCTTAACCCTTTTTACACAGACACCCTCCTACTCTTAGCAGACCATGGTGAAGTCAACCTCTACCGTAGTTTTAATGTCGAAAAAGATGGCGAAGCTGTTGCCTTAAGTATAGAGTGGGTGCTTTATACCTTTAACATGGCAGATGAAAAGACAAAGAACTACTTCATAACAGAACTCATGAAGAGCATCGACGCCCAAGAAGATGTTGTTGGCTTTATGCAGAAGATGGCAGGACTTGCTCTCAATGCAGCCGAGTAAGTTAACAGTTTGAACAAGATCTACATCACCGACCTTGACCACACCTTTTTACGCAGTGATTTTACAGTCAGTAACTTCACAAAAACGACTTGGAATGCTAAGGCAAAAGAGTCTATTGTCTCCATCGCTACCGCACGCAGTTACTACTCCGCAATGAAACTGCTCCCGGAGCTGACCTTTAATGCGCCTATGATCCTCCTCGATGGCACCCTCATCGCTACACCTGACAAAAAGATCATTGACACCAAGTTTGTGGATACCGCTGCGGCTAATGATCTCATCACCGAGGCCATAAAGTTTGATGACATCCACCCTTTTGTAATCGGGCTTAAAAACGACCAACTCGATGAGAGCTTTGATTTTCCACTTACACAGACACCCACCCAAGCGAAAGTCCTACTCAACTACCGTGATGATGCTCGCCTTATGGAGTTTGAACATGTTGTCGCGAAAGAGCAGACCTTTAAAGTTGTCTACATGGCGACGAAAGAGCGTCTTGTTGCCTTAACCGAACATCTACAAAACATCTATGGCGACACCTTTCACTTCAAACTCTCACCTGAGAACTATACAGGTGACTACTTCTTGACCATCGTGCATCCTCTTGGTGACAAGGCACATGCTTTGAACAAAGTGTGTGAGTACATCGGTCGTCCACTTGAAGATGTCACTGTCTTTGGTGACAGCATCAATGATATCGAGATGTTTAAACTCGCAGGCATGTCTGCTGCTGTTTCCAATGCACTCCAAGAGACCAAGGCTGTTGCGAAGATGATCTTGCCACACAGTAATGATGAAGACGCCGTAGCCCACTACTTACAATCCACCATGAAGAGGTAACATGACCCCCACTAAACAGACTAGCCTTATGCCTATGATCATCATCGGTATTCTCTTTTTTATCTTCGGTTTTGTCACCTGGCTTAACGGTTCACTGATCCCCTTTTTAAAGATCATCTGCGACCTTAATGACTTTCAAGCCCTCTTTGTCACCTTCGCCTTTTACATCGCTTACACGACCATGGCCTACCCGATGTCCTTCATACTCACAAAGACAGGCTACAAAAAAGGAATGGCGATTGGTCTTGGCATTATG
>JAJRVE010000062.1 GCA_024277445.1 Campylobacterales bacterium | reverse complement strand
TGGTACCTTTTCTCTAGGGTTAACTGCTTATATTTCATGCGACTTCTTTCTTTTTGGTCGAATAAAGATTAGCAGATATACTGTTAACCCGCTCTTTCAACCTCTTTCAAAAAAATTGCACTTATGATTAGAATTGGCGAAACATAATCACTCCTGATGAAGATTGTAACTCTAATAAGTATAACTGTAAATAATGAAAAAATAATGAAAAATATTATATAAGTAAAAGTTTTATGTTAGTGGGTCTATGATTCTTCGCATGCTTATCTTATTGATAGATGTATTTGTCAGGTTTATCTTGTGCAGGCAACGATTTTCGGAAGCTTGTTTGTCAGTTGAGATAACTCACTTAAAACGGTTTTTAGTAGAGGATGTAGCGTTGTAGAGAGTGTGTAGTGAACCCATTTTCCCTCTTTAGAGGCCTGCAATACTTTTGCGGCCTTCATCTGTTTTAGATGGCGTGATACTAAGGGTTGTGAAAGTTTTAAAGTGTTGCAGATCTCACAGACACAGACCTCTTTCTCTCGTAAGATCAGTGCAATGATGTTTAATCGGTTCTGATCAGAAAATATTTTTGAGAGTTCGATTAGTTCTTGCATTTAACCTCTTTTGAAGTGTTCATAGATAACAATTCATTTATATAACATAATTGTTATGCGTAAGTATAGCAACTCTAATATTAAGGAACTGAGATGAAAAAAGTATTACTAGGATTATTGATCGCATCAGCGACGCTGTTCGCCGTAAGTGGTGAAGAGGTCTACAAACAAAAGTGTGCCGCGTGTCACCAGATGCAAGGTATGATGGATATGTCTCAGATGAAGGCGATGCGTCAAAAGATGCAAAACGCTACACCTGAAGAGCGTCAGGCTATGAAAGCGAAGATGAAGAAAAAGATGCATGAGAGCAATATGAAAGCCCCAGCCATGCAGATGGTCTCGATGCGTCTTAAAAAGATGACGGGTTCTAAAGAGCAGTTTGTTGTGTTTGTGAAAGATTACATTCAAAGCCCTTCACAAGAGAAAGGTTACTGTATGCCGATGGCGTATAAGCGTTTTGGTGTGATGCCTCCTATCGGTAAGGGTCTTAGCGAAGCAGAACGTGACGCGGTTGCGAACTGGTTGTATGATGACTTTAAAGGCTCGTGGGATGACTCTATGGGTGGTAAGATGTGTCAAACAAAGAACAAAGGCATGAAGTGTGGCGGCGGTAAATGTGGTGGTAAGAAGTCACAGATGAAATGCGGTGCAGGAAAGTGCGGCGGCAATAAATAATGGAGTTTCTTTGGGCATTTTTTGAGGCACTGATAGATCTTAGTAATGCGATGGCACCGTACATCTTGTTTGGTCTTTTTTTTGCGGGTCTATTGCACGAGTTGGTGCCTGACACTTTGGTCTCTAAACACTTAGGTCGAGACTCTATAGGCTCGGTTATCAAAGCGACTATCTTTGGTGTGCCCCTACCTGTCTGTTCGTGTGGGGTCATTCCCTTGGCAACAAGCATAAAAAAGTCAGGTGCGAGTAATGGTGCTACTCTCTCTTTTCTCATCTCTACACCCATCACCGGTGTGGACTCCATCTTAGCCACCTATGGGATGTTTGGTTGGGCTTTTACCATTTATAGGGTTATCACCTCGATGATTATCTCCATCATCGCTGGCATACTCTCCAACCTCTTTCCTGAACCAGAAGTAGTAGAGCAAGAAAGTGCTGTTGCACCTGCTTTTTCTGCTGTGTCACCTGTTTCAAAACCGATGAGTTTTGCGGCAGTATCGACTCAAAAGGTAGAAGAGGAGAGCTCTTGTTGTTCAAGTGAAGGGGGTTGTTGTTCTTCAGAGGATGAGGCTAAGAAGAAGTTCTCACTGATGGGAGCGATGAAGTACGCCTTTATCACTCTACTTGGCGACATTGCTTCTCCTCTATTTATCGGACTGCTTCTAGGTGCGCTGATCACGGTGTCCATACCTAGTAACCTAAGTGAGATTCTCCTTGAGTACTCGTGGCTCTCATACATCATCGTCATTGCGATCGCCGTACCGATGTATGTCTGTGCAACCGCTTCACTGCCCATAGCCGCCGGTCTGATGTTGGCAGGTGTCTCTCCGGGAGCAGCCTTTGTCTTTCTCTCCGCAGGACCAGCGACTAACACAGTCACCATCGGTGTTGTGAAGAAGATGCTGGGTACACGTACGCTTTACATCTATCTCGGCACCATCGTATTTGGTTCGGTACTTTTTGGTTTTGGACTTGACTACATCTTGCGCGATGTGCCTATTAATGATTTGGTGCACATGGAAGAGCATGCCAGTATCTTAGCGATGGTGAGTTCTATTGTGTTGTGGGGATTTGTTGGCTACTTTATGTTCAAGCCATACTTTAAAAAAGAGACAAAGAGCTGCTGTAGTGATGGCAGTTGTTCATCTTAGGGTACAATTAGCGCTATGAAAACAAGAAAACTGATCGGTATTATATTGTTAATGGCCATGAGCTTCTCAACGCTCCATGCTTTTACCATCAGCCTTCTAGATGATGATCACTGTAATGTTAGTGAATACGTTCAAGAGATCGAACAAGCGAGCAGTGACACCTTAAGTGGAGATGTTTGCGATATCCATCATGCCTTTCATGTCCCTTTTTTACTGCCTCATGAACTTCAACTTTCACATGAGACTCCCAAACAAAGTAAGCATGCCATTAGTGATCTAACGTACAGTTTCACACTCCAAAACACCCTTTTCCAACCCCCTATCACCCTCTCTTAATTACCACGCTATAGTTCTCTCTATCGCAGTAGCGATGTGATGAATATCTTAAAATACCTATAAAGAGAAAATATGAAAACCTTATTGATTTGGGCACTGCTTGGCAGTGCTCTTTACGCAACAGACTTTGAACGTTTTTTAGCTGAGGCTATAGAACAGAGTCCCTTTTTAAAAGCGACCAAGCTGCAAATAGAGCAGAGTGTCGAACAAGGGAGTACCTTAACGCGCTATGAAAACCCTGACCTAGAACTCGAAGCTTCTTACTTCAACCCCGATGGCAGTGACAGTGACTTTGGTTATCGCGCTGCCTATTCGCAGCCTATTCGCCTCTGGGGTGTGGGCAATAACAAAGAGAGCCTGGCGGATGCCAATGTTGCTCTCGCCAAAGCCAACTACACGCAGGCACATGCTGCTTTTATACGTGACATCTCACTGCAGTACACAAGCTATGCACAGACAGATCTCTTACTGACACTTGCGGCAGAAGAGTTAAGCCTTGCGAGTACCATTTATGAGATCTCTAAAGCTCGCTATGAAGCAGGGAGTATCTCTCGTGGGATCATGCTGCAATCGCAGGTGGACTACAAGATGGTTTTAGCCCGTGTGCAGACTTTAGAGTTACGTCGTCAACGCGAATACTTTGACTTGCTTGAAAATGCAGGCATTAAAGATGAGATCATTATCGAAACGGATCACAGTTTTCACTACACACCAAGCAGACAAAACAACCCTGAACTCCTCCAACTAGAGAACCGACAAGCCAGCGCGATGGCGAGTGCAGAAGTGAACACTAACAAGGTGGAGTGGATGCGTCTTGTGGGCGAGTATGAGAAAGAGCCTTCTCAAGATATCTTTCGTTTTGGTGCTTCTATCCCTCTCGCTTTTTTCAACACCAAAAGCCAAGAGAAGAAGATCGCTACCCTTGAAGCCTCTCGTAGTGAGATGCTCGCTCAAAATGCTAAGGTTCAGCTTGATGTTCAGCGCAGACGTCTTGAGTATACCTCGGAAGCACTCTTAAAGATACAAACAATTGATGAAGATATCTTAAAAGATGAAGAGGAGCTTCTAAGTATGTACGAAGAGGGCTACAAGATCGCCAATGTTAATCTCTTGGCGCTTCAAGATGCTAAGGCCCGACTCATCGAGACCAAAGAGCGTCTGATCAAGATTAAGATCGAACTTGACCGTAACGCCATCATCCAAAACTATTTAGAAGGAAACTATAATGATTAAACTACTATTACCCCTAACCCTACTACTAACGACACTTGGTGCCGTTGAGATCCCGACAGATCATGCCAAGGTTCGCAAGTTTGGCAAGAGTGTCGCACTAAACGCTCAGGTGGTACAGCTCTCCAACGCCAAACAGAACATCATGTCTATGGTGGGTGGTCACATTGAGAAGTACTATGTGAAACCAGCTCAGAAGGTCAAACGTGGTGACAAGGTGGCGCTCATAGAGTCCATCATGCTCTCTAAGATGACGGCGAATTACATCTCGCTTCAAGAGCAGTACCGCGCACTTAACAAAAACTATGAGAACACCAAAAAGCTCTATGACAAAGGAATGACTTCGCAACAAGAGCTTAACAACCAGAGCATCAAACGCGATGCGATGCGCTCACAGATCAATGCGCTACGTTCACAGCTCAACACGATGGGGATTAGAACGAAGTCTTTGAAGAAGGCTTCTGCAAATTATGTTCTTTATGCACACAGCGATGGTAAGGTAGCTGAGATACTTCAGCCGCTTCACTCGGTTATAGGCGAAGAGACCCCTATTGTTACTATTGTCAAACGTAGTGATGCTTACATTAAGTCCTTTGTGCCTCTTGAGTATGCTGCTAAGGTTAAACTCGGACAGTGTGTTGTGGTCAACTATGCGGGAGAAAAGGTGATGAGCCATGTGACACAGATCATGCCGGAGGTAGACCAAAATACCCAGCGTATCGTCGTTCTATCCTCCATTGATGACAAGAAAATAGAGCTCTTTATCAACGCTTATGTAGGTGCAACACTCTACTTTGACGCGAGTAATGCGTATGTGGCGGTAGAGAAGTCTGCACTCTCATTTTATAACAATGAGTGGGTAGTTTTTGTACCTGTTTTAGAAGAAGAAAATGGTAAATCGAAAATGGAAAATGGGGAAGAGCATCTTAGTGATAAAGCAGATGAAGAGGAAGAACACGGTGAACATGAAGAGCATGAAGTTCCCTATGCTCCCCGTGTTGTTGAGATCATCGCACAAGATGAGAACTATGCTGCTGTTAAAGGCTTGGAAGCTGATGAAGAGTATGTTAGTGCCAAGAGTTACTATGTTAAGTCGATGATCTTAAAGTCATCACTTGGCGAGCATGGTCACTAGGAGGCGTTTATGTTACATGCACTTATAGAGCTTTCGCTCAAGTACAGACTGCTTGTTATTGTCGCCTTTGTGGCTATCTCTGCCTTTGGTTTTAGGGCGTACCAAGCCATCCCTGTGGACGCTTTTCCTGATATTACACCTAAACAGGTCGTTGTTTATACGGAGAGTCCAGGTAACTCGGCTGAGGACATCGAAAAGCTCATCACTTACCCTGTAGAGTCTGCCCTTTCGGGTATGGCAGGGGTCAAACTCATCATGTCTAACTCCATTTTTGGACTCTCTTATGTCTCGGTCTTTTTTGAAGACGACATGGACATCTACTTTTTACGCCAACTCGTTAGTGAGCGTCTTACGGGTGTGGACATCCCGACAGGTTGGGGCAAACCGGTTCTCGGTCCCAACACGACAGGCCTTGGACAGGTCTTTTGGTATCAGCTAAAAGACACAACCAAGAGCTACTCTTTGCGAGAACTTCGTGAGATGCAGGAGTACATCGTCACGCCACTCTTTAAAAGTGTCAGCGGTGTCGAAGAGGTGATTGGTTGGGGTGGTGATGAGAAGCAGTACAATGTACTCATCGACACCAAAAAACTCCAAGACATTGGCGTGACCTATGCCGACATCGTTGATGCCCTCCAAAAAAGCAACCAAGCCGCAGGGGGTCAATACCTTGAGTTTAACCGCGAGCAGTACCTCATACGTGGTGCAGGTCTCTACAAATCGCTTGATGACATTAGAAACACAGTGGTTAAGAGTGCGAAAGGGCAGTCTGTTACCATTAGAGATGTGGCTACGGTAGAAACGGGTTCAGCACCACGTTTTGGCTCAGTGAGCATTGATGGTTCTGAGGCAGTGATGGGTATGGTACTCCAACGTACAGCAACCAATGCCGCTAAAGTAGTGGAGCGCATCCAAGCTAAGATCGCTACGGTCAATGCTGCCTTACCTAAAGGGGTAGAGGTCGCGACCATCTATGACAGAACAGAGATCACCCATAAAGCGGTTAACACGATGACCTCGGCACTTTTAAGTGGGGTAGTCTTGGTTGCTATTGTCCTTTTTCTCTTTTTGTTTGAGCTTCGTTCGGCATTTATCGTCATTATTTCACTGCCACTCTCTCTGCTCATCGCCTTTTTACTGATGGACTACTATGGCATTAGCGCCAACCTTATGAGTTTGAGTGGTCTTGCTATCGCTGTGGGTATGATTGTTGATGGCACCATTGTGATCGTGGAGAATTCGTTTAGAAAACTTCATGATGAACCCGATGCCCCACGTCTTGAAGTGGTTGCGCAGGCAGCCAAAGAGGTGGCGACACCGGTAACCTTTGCCGTGCTTATCATTGCCGCTGTCTTTATCCCGCTACTAAGTTTGGATGGTCTGGCAGGAAAGCTGTATGGACCGATGGCGATCAACATCGTCTTTGTTATGCTCGGGTCTCTTTTAGTTGCTCTTGTCTTAGTACCGGTACTCACCTTTTTGATGTTAAAGCCATCGAAGTCGAGTGAAAACGCTGTGATGAAGGCCATTAAAAAAGGGTACACACCGCTACTTGTTTTTGCCCTTAACCATGCCAAGAGTTTGTTGGCAACAGTTACTATTATCTTCGTCGTTATGGCCTACATCCTCACGCTTCAAGGGCGTGAATTTATGCCAGAGTTAAATGAAGAGTCCATTATGTACCGTGTCATCTCTATCCCCGGAACAGGGCTTGAACACTCTACTGAGACGGCGGGTGCGATCGAGGAGTACATCCTTGCTCAGTATCCTAAGGAAGTGAGTTCAGTACTCTCTATGATAGGGCGTAGTGAAAAAGGAGAAACTGCTCAGGCAAACTATATGGAAGTACTCTTAACGCTTAAACCGGGTATTGAAGATCTTCCTACTTTAACCGACACGATGAACGACGATCTTAAAGCACACTTCTCGTTTGTGCAGTTTATTCCGACACAACCTATTGCGATGCGTATCGAAGAGCTACTTGAGGGGGTGAAGGCAGAACTTGCGGTCAAGATCTACGGTGATGACCAAAAGGTGCTTGACACCATCTCCAAAGCGATACAGTCCAAACTTCAGGGTGTTGACGGCTTGGAAGAGATGGAGGTTGAAGTGCAGTTGGGTCAGGCGCAGATAAAGATCGAACCAGACTACTTGGCACTCGCTCGTTATGGCATTAGTGTGGATGAGGTGATGGATGTGATCCGTAATGGTATTGGTGAGGAGCCGGTCTCTGAGAAGATCGAGGGGATTAGACGTTTTGGTATCGTTCCTAAGATCAAAGATGCTAAAAAAGATATACAGGCGGTTAAAGATGTCACCATTCGCTCTAAAAATGGTGCCCTTGTTACGCTTGATCAGATCTGTGATATTAGCATTCAGCAGGGTGCTTCGTTCATCAAACGTGAAAACTTGAGCCGTTACATGGTTCTCTCTATGGAGGTGGAAGGTCGTGATGTTGCTTCTTTTGTGGCAGAAGCCGACGCGATCATCAAGAGTGAAGTCAACATTCCCGATGGATATTACATCGGCTGGGCAGGTGACTTTAAGAACATGAAAGAGGCGACAGATAAGTTGATGCTCATTATCCCGATCACTATTTTCTTAGTTATCTTACTGCTTTATACGGCATTTAATTCGCTCTCAAAAGCGATGTTGATTTTACTCAATGTACCATTTGGCTTTATAGGTGGAATCGTGGCACTACTTATCAGTGGTATCTACCTTTCCGTCTCAGCGATTATAGGCTTTTTAGCTATCTTTGCTATCGCCATCTTGAACGGCATCGTTTTGGTAAGTTTCATCGATGAATTGCGTGAGAAGTTCCCCCACGTTGGCTTGAAGGTCTTGTTGAAAGATGCGACTTTATTACGTCTTAGACCGGTGCTCATGACCGCCTTTACAACACTCTTTGGGATCTTACCACTGCTTTACGCAACTGGTGTCGGTTCAGAGATACAATACCCACTTTCGGTAGTCATCACAGGCGGTATCATTAGTTCTACACTCTTGACACTACTGATCTTGCCATCAACCTATCTGCTCTTTTACAAAAATGATCATTTTTGTGAAGAGCGTGACAAGCATGAAGGACGTAAGAAAGAGGAGTTGGTATAGAGGGTAGGAACATCTAACAGCTCATCCCGTGCTATGTTCGGGATGACTGAAAGAGTATTTAGTTGTTGATGAGTGGTGACTTGGAAACTGCTGCTTCGATCTCTTCGGCAGTAAGGTCACCCTTGATGGTAAGTTCGACATTGCCATCTGTTCCATTGACTTCAAGTCCTTCAAGTTTTTTCTTAGACTCATCACTCATACAGTCACATTTTCCTGTTTGACAACGCTCTACCATAGAGACGACATTTTGTTTGGCGACTTCGCCACTAAAGGTTACTTTAACCCCGTTAAATTGTTGTTGTACGGTTGCTTTTTTCACTGTTTTTTCCTTCTATTATGATTGACAGAGCTCTTTTTCCACGAGAGGAAGAAGCTCTTTTTTTATGCGTTCGTATGTCTTAGCATACTCCTTGACAGCCTTGCCACTAGGATCGTCAAAACCAAGATGAATGGTTTTAACTGCTTTAGGGAACATAGGGCAGGTCTCTTTAGCATGATCGCACACGGTGATGATAAGGTCAAAAGGGGTGTCAAGCACGGTCTCGATGACTTTAGAATGATACGCTTCTCTCCACTCACCTTTTGACTCTAAAAGTGCTTGAGCATGGGGGTTGACCTTACCGCTAGCCTTGACCCCTGAGCTTTGGGCATGAACACATTCACCAAGGTAGGTGTTGATGATCGCTTCGCCCATAATCGAGCGGCAACTGTTTCCAGTACACAGTACCAATACATTTTTTTTACTCACAGTTTGCATCCTTCTTCTTGTGATATCTTTTGTAGTTTAGGTAGGGCTATATCTAAGTGGCGTATCTCTTCGAGGGCTTCACTTCTGAAACGATCGAGTGGGGTACGGATGGAGTAATAGGCCCAAGTCCCTTTACGATCAACCCGTAAAAACCCCGCCTCTTTTAAGATCTTAAGATGACGAGAGAGACGCGACTGGATCATCTCTAAAGAGTGCTGTAAGTCACAGACGCAGAGCTCACCATGTGCATCAAAAAAACGTAGTATTAAGACTCTAGTCTCATCATTAAGTGCAGAGACCGTTTTTAAAAAGATATCCATGATACTCCTTTGCTACCTATCTTAATAGCAGTATAACGGATAAAAGATAATATATCAAGATATATTGATTTATAGATCTTGATGCGCTATACTTCCAAAAAAATTAGGATTATCATGTTTATTGCCTTCTCTCTCTTTTTAGTGACACTTCTCTTTATCATCTGGCAGCCTAAAGGCTTACAGATCGGTACTTCCGCTGTTGTGGGTGCGCTGGTCGCCCTTGTTATTGGTGTGGTGAGTTTTGATGATGTCATCACGGTGACAAGCATCGTCTGGGATGCTACACTTGCTTTTATCGGGATTATTATCCTCTCGATGGTGCTTGATGAGATCGGCTTTTTTGAGTGGGCGGCGATCAAGATGGCAAAACTAAGTGGGGGTAGTGGCAACAAGATGTTTGTCTACATCCTGCTTCTTGGTGCTCTGGTAGCGGCCTTTTTTGCTAACGATGGTGCCGCACTGATCTTAACACCGATCTTGCTTGCCAAGATGAAGTACCTTAAAATGAAACCACTTCCTATTTTCGCCTTTTTAATGGCGGGTGGTTTTATAGGTGACAGTGCTTCCAACCCACTCGTTATCTCTAACCTGACCAACATTGTTACGGCAGGCTATTTTGAGATAGGTTTTGTGGAGTATGCGAAAAATATGTTTTTGCCAAACCTCTTGAGTATTGCGGCTTCTATCACTGTTTTGTGGATCTACTTTAGAAAGGACATTCCTCTCAGAGTTGATGTCTCTGAACTTCCTAAAGCCGCTTCAGTCATCAAAAACCAGACGATGTTTAAGCTCAGTTGGTTCTTTTTAGCACTTTTAATGGTAGGTTACTTGCTTGGTGATTACTACAAGCTCCCGATCTCTCTTTTTGCACTTGGGGGCGCACTGATTTTTTTAGCCATTGCCAACCACTATAAAGCCGTCAAGCCCATCATGACCATCAAAGCAGCTCCTTGGCAGGTAGTTTGGTTTAGTATCGGACTTTACATCGTTGTTTATGGTCTTAAAAATGCAGGGCTTACCGACATCGTTGCCTCATGGATCGCTGCACTACAGACTCAGGGAGACACCGTCGCTATCATAGGCACAGGCTTTCTTGCTGCGGTGATTAGCTCAGTTATGAACAACATGCCGACTATTATGATTATGGACATTGCTATCGATCAGGTGGGTTATGTGGGTAATGAAGCCTTGGTCTATGCCAATATCTTAGGCTCTAACCTCGGACCGAAAATGACCCCTATCGGCTCGCTTGCTACACTGCTTTGGTTGCATGTTTTGGCGCAAAAGGGTGTGAAGATAGGTTGGTGGGAGTATATGAAAGTCGGTTTGGTAATCACTCCACCGGTTTTACTTGTGGCATTGTTAGGACTAATTTAAGAAGTCTTAATCTCCTTAATCGCCTTTGCTACATCACCAAGACAACATCCACCACTCGGATTAAGCACTTCACACGAGCAGCCTGGGTTTTCCATCTTGGCCTTGATATCTTCAAGTGCATTTGTCTCACCCTTTGCTTGCAGTTGCGCTCTGATCTTCTCTTTGCTCCACTCAAAACAGTAACAGACAGTAGCAGGAGTTGCTCCCTCTTTAAGACCTACAACAACAGAGAGATCTGCTTGTGTAAGTATCTCATCGTTTCGAAAATAGACAACCTTACAGGTCGAGGTTTTACAGTAGTAAAAGCCATCAAAACAGCTTAGCTTTGATTTGAGCTTTTCTGTGACAAGCGCTTTTACTGTCTTAGCTAAGACACCTTTCGCTTTTTCTTGGCAGTGAGGACATGCGACCTTGCCTTTGGGTTGTGGCGTACAACAGTTGTCGCCATCACTCTCTGTTTGTGTAGAACAACTGCTTTCTTTCTTTTCTTCTTTCTTAGGTGTAAAATGAAACATGATTTATCCTTTTCTTTAACGTATGGGAGGATGTATGGGTAGGACGATACTAAAGCGTGCTCCCGTAGTGGTGTTTTGAACACGTAGCTCACCCTTACAGTGCTCGTTTATAATTAGCTGTGACATATAGAGACCAAGTCCCATGCCGTTTTTCTCTTTTTTGGTGGAGAAGTAGGGCTCAAAGATCCTTGCTATGATCGCTTCATCAATCCCGCCACCATTGTCTTCGATCAAAATATAAGCAGAATTTTCATCTTCATAAGCGCGTACATGAATCTTACGGCTTTGCTCTTTTGTCTTTAAGACATCGATGGCGTTTTTAATGATGTTCATGATGACCTGTATTAGTTCACTCTCAAAACTAACGATCTCATTTTGAATATCGTTGCTAAAAGCAATCTTGACATCGGCATGGTTGAGTGCAGGAGAGAGGATCTCGATGGCTTGTGTAATTGTCTTGGCAAGATCAAAGGTGTTTTGTTTGTTTGAGGTGTTATAGAAGTTTCTAAAGTCATCAATGGTCTTAGAGAGTAGGGCAGTTCGGTTGACGATAGCCGCTAACTCATGTTTTAGGGACTCTTTTTTTATCTATTTGTCTAGGGCGATGTCAAGTTGGATGTTAGCTGTTATCGCTGCGATGGAGGCGAGGGGTTGTCGCCACTGGTGGGCGATCATGGCGATCATCTCACCCATCTGCGCCATACGTGCTTGTTGGACCATGTACTCATCTTTTTTACGGATATCATCAATGCCCGCTTTGACTTTAGAGTGAAGCGTCTCATTGAGTGCTAAGAGTGCGTTCTCTAAGTCAATCATCTTTTGTGTGTAAACTCTGACGGTAAGGGTTAAGATAATGAGACCGGTGATGGCTGTGGTGATGGCTAGAGAACTAAGGTTAAGATCAAAATAGCTGTTAGAGAGCAAGATAATGGTGATGGATGCAGCAGCTGTGGTATAGCCATAACGTAGACCCCCTGCGAAAAAGGCCAAAAAGACTGTGATGTAAAACCACATAATGCGAAATTCATCATTAGGGATGGTGATGAGTGCTGAGGTGAAGTCTATCATAGCAGAGACCAACATCAGTAAAACGATGAGGTTGTAACGCGTTTTATCGTGTCGTAACCATAAGATGAAGATAAAGTTGGTAATCGCAAACATGGCATTTATCTTGGTGTGAAAATCTCCGATGGGAGCTAGTCCTACGTTGTTGAGGGTGACAAAGATGATGGAGGTCAAGACGATAATCAGCATAATGGTGTTGAGTAGACGGAACTTGAATTTAAGTGAGAGTTCCTGGTCGCTAAAGGTGTGACCACTCTCTAAAATATTTTGTAAATTAATCATGAGAGATTGTAACCTAAGATGGATAAGTTTTTTAAGAAAAGTTAATAATTATGATGCGTGTTGATAGTAGATAGGGTACTTGTAGGAGGTTAGTTTGAGGTTATTTATCTCAAAAGGGTATAATACAACAACTATAAAGCTGTGATCAGCGCAATATGTTGTGCCCAAAAAGGGTCAACTAATGGAGAATTTTTTTGGAACAAACCATAGAACCTATGACAAAATTTGGCTATGAACGCCTACAAGCAGAGTCAAACCACCTAAAACTAGACATTCGCCCGGGTGTTATTAAAGCCATTGAAGAGGCTGCTGACATGGGTGACTTAAAAGAAAATGCTGAGTATCATGCGGCTAAAGAGCAACAAGCTAACATCGACCGACGTCTACGTGAGATCGGTGAGATGCTAAACAACGCGCAGATCGTAGATCCAAGTGCCTTAGCGCATTCACGCGTAAGTTTTGGCTCTACTGTTGTCTTGGAAGATATGGACACTGAAAAAGAAGTGACTTACACCATCGTAGGTGGTTGTGAGAGTAATCCTGACATCGGTCTTATCTCGTTTAACTCACCATTGGCAAAACAGATCCTTGGTAAAGAAGAGGGAGATGAGATTAAGGTACGTCTGCCTGGCGGTGTAACAGAGTTTGAAGTCATCGAGGTCAAATACCAAGAGATCGTATTTGAATGTCATGATTAAGGTCGCAGTGATTGGGGCTAGTGGCTACACTGGTTTAGAACTTATTAAGATCATTATCAACCATCCACACTTTGAGCTAGGTTATGTTGCGACGAGTGAAGGTGGTATGAAACTAACGGAGCTTCACCCCTCTCTTCAAGGTGTGATCGAGGCTGATGTACATAAAGCAGATGCGAAAGAGCTGGCTAAAACCTGTGAGCTTGCTTTTTTAGCCTTGCCTCATCAGACCGCTATGGGTTTTGTCAAAGAGCTAATGGTGCTTGATGTTAAAGTGGTGGATCTCTCTGCGGATTATCGTCTAAAAAAAGAGACCTATGAGGCACATTACTGCGAGCATATCGATGTTGAAAGTCTAAAACATGCGGTGTATGGTCTGCCTGAGATGTATCGTGAAAGCATTAAAAAGGCACGTTTGGTGGCGAACCCGGGATGTTATCCGACAGCAGCGATCTTAGGGTTACTTCCTTTTGTTGATTATATTGATGAAAAGTACCCTATCTTCATTGACGCGAAAAGTGGTGTGAGTGGTGCAGGTAAAAAGTGTACCTCAAGCACCCATTACATCGCTATTAATGAAAACATCTTTGCTTATAAACCGTTTGCGCATCGTCATGAACCTGAGATTCATGAAAAACTGTTGCTTAAAAGCAATAAAAGCTTTGATATTAACTTCGTACCACACCTTATCCCAGCAACACGTGGGGAGCTTATAGATGCTTATATGTTAATCACTGAAGAGATTGATCCTATTGAAGTTCTTAGAGCGTATTATAAAGATGAGCCTTTTGTACGTGTGTTTGAAGGTCCAGTTGACATTAAATCATGTGCGGGAACAAACTTCTGCGACATCTATGCTCAGGTGAAAGATAAGAAGCTTTATGTTAACAGTAGTATTGATAACATTGTTCGTGGTTCATCCTCTCAAGCGGTTGCTAATGCTAACTTGATGATGGGTTTTGAAGAAGCGGTTGGTCTGCCGATTATTGCCTATGTCCCATAATCCTTTAGTACTCCAAGAGGGGGCGATCTTTCTGAGTGACGCCCACTACTCGTTTAAACATACTGAACTCTTAGACTTCTTTAAAGCCTTACGTCAGCAGCGTATACAGACACCACAACTCATACTGACGGGTGATGTCTTTGATCTTCTTTTTGGTGGTATCCCCAAAACAGTTGAACGTAACCAAAAAGTAGTTGAGCTTATTAATACCCTTAGCGATAATATCGAGATAATCTATCTTGAGGGTAATCATGATTTCAACCTTGCATCGATCTTTCCGGCAGTAACCCTTTTTCCTATCAAAGCGCAACCTGTTTTGGCCTCTTATCAGCGTAAAAAAGTGTTCATCGCACATGGTGACTTTGATGGTCCATTTTTGTACCGACTGTACACAGCACTTATTCGCAACAAGGTAGTGCTAACAGCACTCAACGTGGTTAACACCCTTACAAAACAGTCTATCTTAAAGGCGCTAGATAGAAAACTTGCACAAAAAGATGACTGCCATAAAATGACAACCTTTGAAGCCTATATAAGTCGTCACCTCTCGAAGGTTGAGCTAAATGAATGCTCCCTGTTCATCGAAGGGCATCACCATCAAGACACCACATTTAAGGTAGATGAATGTACCTATGTGAACCTTCCTGCCTTTGCGTGTGGTCTTGGCTTTATGCGTTTACATGCGGGTAAGCTCCATAAAGAGAACTTTGTAGCACAAGAGGCAGATCATGAGTGATAGACGCAAAGTAAGACTTGCCATTAAGCATGAAGAGGACTTTGTGCGTCTAAAGATCTTGGGTAATCCTGGTGTAGAGTGTGTGCATGTCATTGCAAAAGAGTTGAAAACAGCACTCACTGACCTTGCAACAGAAACGATCATGTGGGATCTTTCCGAGCTTAAGCAGATGGATTCTGCCTTAGCCATCTTGATCGTTAAAGATATACAACGCGCCGAAAATAGTGAGATCGAAGTACTGCTGAGTCCGATGGAACATGATGTTGAGAAGATGCTTAACATGGCAAAAGAACATGCCCATTTCGACAGTAGTTTTGAGCCAGACAGTAGAGGGTTTTTAGAGATGACGGGTGAAGAGAGTCTGCGTCGTTTCAGAGATCTTGGTGCTTTCTTTGGCTTTTTTGGTCAGATGAGTATTATCGTTATGCATTCGTTTTATGATTTTCGTCATCTTCGTTGGAAAGAGACGGTGTTTGAGATCTATGAGAGTGGGATAAAGGCACTGCCTATTATTGTGCTGACGATGTTTCTCATCGGGGTAGTTGTGGCGTATCAGTCTGCTTCTCAACTAAAGATCTATGGTGCCAACATCTTTATCGTTGACATGTTGGGTATCTCTATCTTGCGTGAACTAGCACCGATGTTAACAGCGATTATCATTGCCGGTAGAAGTGGTTCTTCGTACGCGGCGCAGATCGGGGTAATGAAGATTACTGAAGAGCTAGATGCGATGCGCACGATGGGCTTTGATCCATATGCCTTTTTAGTGCTTCCACGGATGGTCGCGTTGATGATCATGATGCCGATCTTGATCTTTTTTGCTGATATAGCGGGGGTTGTGGGTGGAATGTTGATCGCTAAGGTAGAACTTGGCCTCTCTCCTTCACAGTTTTTAGAACGGTTTGTTGAAGTGGTGAAGGTGAAGCACTTTTGGATTGGTATCATTAAGGGGCCATTTTTCGCCCTACTTATTGCTACGATCGGTATTTATAGAGGCTTGCAGGTCAAAAACGATACGCAAAGCATAGGGTTTAATACGACTAAAGCGGTGGTTGAGTCCATCTTCGCAGTGATCATCTGTGACGCGTTTTTCTCAATTATCTTTACGAACTTGGGGTACTGATGAAGAAAATTATCGAAGTGCAAAATGTCGTCACTAAGTTTGGTAAAAACCTTGTGCATGATGGTCTGAACCTCCATGTTAACGAAGGTGAGATCTATGGTTTTCTTGGACCGAGTGGATGCGGTAAATCGACCTTAATGCGCGAGATTATCATGCTAGAAAAGATCAAAAGTGGTTCTATCGAACTTTTGGGCCATAAGATCGAAAGAATCCGTAGTCGAGCAGCACAGAAGATCAGAATGCAGTGGGGTGTTTTGTTTCAGTCCAATGCACTTTTTACCTCACTAACGGTGGCGGAGAATATCGCCTTGTCATTGCAAGAGTACACCAAGCTATCGGCTGAAGAGATCAAAGATATTGTAGCCTTTAAGATCGATATCGTAGGACTAAAACAGTTCGATGGTACGCTTTATCCTTCCGAGATCAGTGGGGGGATGAAGAAAAAGGCTGCCTTGGCACGAGCCTTGGTGATGGATCCTAAGATCCTCTTTTTAGATGAGCCGACTTCGGGTCTTGACCCTATCTCTGCACGAGAATTCGATACACTTATACTAAAGTTACGTGAACTCTTAAACTTGAGTGTTGTGATGGTCTCCCATGACTTGACTTCGATCCACAACACCTTAGACAGAATGGCGGTTATAGACAACAAGACCATTGTGGCTGAGGGTACACTTGAAGAGGTAAGAGAGATGAAGAGTCCATTTATAGAACGATTTTTTAATGAAGGATTGCGATGAACGCTAAAACGAACTACACCTTAGTCGGACTTTTTGTCATCACATCGATTGTTTTGATCTTTGTCTTTGTCATCTGGCTGATCAAGCCTACGGATGAGAAATCGATAGCTGAGTATAAGATCTACTTTACAGAGTCTGTTTCTGGGCTTAATGTGGACTCTCCCGTTAAGTATCGTGGTGTGACGATCGGTGAGGTTAAACGCATGCGTATTAATCGAGAGAACATTGAAGAGATCGAGGTAGACATCGCGGTTGATAGTGATGCACCGATTAAGACAGATACAGTTGCTAAGTTAAAGTCGCAGGGGATTACCGGTTTGAACTATATTGACTTGAGTAAGGGGTCTAAAGAGACGCCACTTTTGTGCGAGAAAGCGGGTGATGTGAAAGAAATTAAGTCTGTTCCCTCGTTCTTAGTGAAGGTGGAAGAGTCTTTTGGCTCGGTCTCTCTAAACCTCTCAAAGACCTTGCATTCAACGAGTGTGTTGTTGCGCGAAGAGAACCAAGAAGCGATCACGACTATTTTGAAAAACCTAGCGTCAACAACACAGAAAATCGAAGATAACTTGACACCAAAAGTGTTAGGGGACTTACAAGCGCTTTTACACTCTTCTCGATTAACGGTAGAAGCGATCAAAAAGACGATGCCAAAGGTTGACAAGACTTTAGCATCGACACAAGACTTCGAGAAGCGCTCTGCAGATGCCTTAACGTCTATCTCTCAGAGTTATAAGATCATTGCCTCATCTATGGCAGTGTTTGAAGAACGTAACAAGAATGGTGACTACTCCATGAAAGAGAGTACGGCGGAGCCTATGAAGCAGTTTGGTATCACGATGCGAGAGATGCAACACACGCTCAACGAGCTTAACGCACTGCTAGCGCGCTATGGCGATAGCCCTTCAAACATGCTGCTTCAAACAGAAGAACCAGACATTGGACCAGGAGAAGAGAAGTGATAGATATTACAAAGAGTATACAGATCGCCTTATTTGGTCTGATCATTGGTGGTTGTTCACTACAGACAACGGTACCCGCCGCATCGAAGTATTTGTTAAATGTAGCGGTTGAAAGTAAGGTTGTTGCTAACAGTAATTTTAGTGATAAAGTCATACGCATCGCACAGATGGAAAGTTCGGCTATTTTAAGCACACGAAATCTCTACTACAGTGTGGATGAGGGACGTAGTTACAGCTATACCAGAGCACGTTGGATAGAGTCTGTTCCTAAACAGTTGACAAGCATTATGATGCTCTCCATCACTAAGACAAAGATCTTTAAAGATGTCATACCTTTTCGCTCTTTAGCTAAAAACGATCTCATCTTAGAGAGCTCTTTATACTCTTTTTCACAGGTACTTCATGACGATGGCACGGCTACCTTAGCCTTGGATCTAAAAGTACGTTTGGTTGAGCAGTATAGTCGCAAGATCATAGCTAGTAAACTTTTTGAGTACAAAGTCGATGGTGTGAAAGGCAACGCGCAAGGGGCAACTGAGGGCTATAGTAAAATAGCGACAGAACTACTGCAAGATGTGAACCGTTGGCTTGAAGAAAACAGTCAAAAGTAAGGCTTCAATGCGTTACAATACTGCCATGAATGAATCAACATACAAACAGCGACGTGACCGACTTCAGGTGATGATGCGTGATGGCGTAGCCGTCATTGGTAACGCCCGCCTTCAAACACGCTCTAATGACACAGAATACCCCTACCGACCCAACAGCGACTTCTACTATCTAACTGGATTTGAAGAGGATAATGCTATCTTGCTTTTGAGTAAGAGAGAGGGTGTTTTTAAAACGGTTCTCTTTGTGCAAAAAAAGGTGCCTGAGATGGAACTTTGGACAGGTGAACGTCTGGGTGTTGAAGCGGCTAAAAGACGTTTTGATGTTGATGAGGTGTTTAGTAGTGATGCGTATAGAGAGCAGTTAAGCACACTATTAGCAGAACATACGCTTGTTTACTTTGATCTTTTTAGTAGTGATGCGGTCTACACTACCCTCAAAGAGGTGACGCAAGAGATGTTGCATACCCGTGCCATCACCATTTCCCCTCGTACTTTTAGTGATATCACCAAGCTCACACAAGAGATGCGCTTGATTAAAAGCGAAGCGGAAGTTGCACTGATTAGAGAAGCGTTGGCAATTACGCAAAAGGCACATCATCACGCTATGAAAGTCTGTGAAGAGGGGATGCTAGAGTATGCGCTGCAAGCAGAGTATGAGTATGTCTTTAAAAAAGAGGGCGCTTACAGTGATGCTTACACCACCATTATCGCTGGAGGAAACAACGCTAACACCTTGCACTACATTAAAAATGATCAACGATTAAAAGAGGGTGACTTAGTCTTGGTCGATGCGGGAGCGGAGTATGGCTACTATGCAAGTGATATTACGCGAACCTATCCTGTCAATGGTACTTTCTCCCCTGCACAAAAAGAGCTCTATGAGATAGTCTTGGATGTGCAGTTAAAGATCATCGCTGCTATCAAACCGAACGGTTCTAAAAAGGCCTTACAAGCCCTTTCGGAACGTTTGTTGACAGAGGGAATGGTAAAGCTAGGTATCTTAGAAGGATCCGTTAAGTCATTGATGGATGAGAAAGCACACAAACAGTACTACCCGCATGGTATCGGTCACTGGATGGGGATAGATGTGCATGATCCTTGTCCTTACAGTGATGATAATGGCGAAGAGCTCTTGTTTGCCAAGGGGATGGTGCTGACCATCGAACCGGGGATCTATCTGCCAGAAGATGATGACAATGTGCCTGAAAAGTATCGTGGGATTGGCATCCGTATCGAAGATGATATCTTAGTGACGACTGATGGGTGTGAAAACCTCTCAGAGGGGATAGCGAAAAGTGTTGCAGAGGTCGAAAGAATGTGCCAAGGTTATGGGCACTAGAACTGCTTAATCGTTGTCGTAGCTATAACTCCACCCTGTAGAACCAGCTTTTACCTCTCCAAATCCTTCTGCATCGGCTTCAAAATCAATGATATGCATCATGGTGTGAGTTAGCTCACTTTTTGTCTCATCTTTAAAGAGGTGCATGGGCATGACAGAGTCGAGGTTGGTCTCGGCAAATGCGACGGCGTCGAGTTGAGAGAAGACATCATGGATGTTGCTCATCTTGTACTGGTCTACAAACTTGTCTAGCACTGCATGTTGGATGTCAGTAGGCAGTTCATCTTGTGTATTAAGAAAGATAGTGAAATGGATGGGGGTTCTTGGGTTGTCTCGTGTGGTGGGTGCCGCCATGATGATGTACTCCACCCCCTCCAAGTGATCTTTAATACCTTGGGCGTCGAGGTAGTTTTGTGCTTGAAGTGCTTTGATGGTTTTTTGCATAGTTTCTCTTTTTTTATGGCATTATAAACTATAGAAAATAATTGAGACTTAGATATTAGGATAGAGTATGACAAATCAAGATATTGAAAAGTATTGTCTTAGCAAAAAAGGTGCTATTAAAACCTATCCATTTGACAAGATAACAGCAGTTTATAAAGTAGGTAACAAGATGTTTGCTCTTTCAAATGATGAGAGTGAAGAGGTGCGTATGAACCTCAAGTGTGACCCCATCTACGCCTTAGAGTTACGTTCTATTTATGAAAGCGTGATACCGGGGTATCATATGAGTAAACAACATTGGAATACGGTTATCTGTAATAAGGAGATAAACGATACACTTATAAAAGAGTGGATTGATGACTCTTATGAACTTGTCTTTACATCGTTGACAAAAAAATTACAAAATGAGATTATATTAAAAGGCTAGATGTGTTGATGAACAAATTAATGACATTATGGATGATACTACTTGCTACTTTCATACTCACGGGTTGTGCACCAAAAGAGGTGATGGTCTCGGGCGATAAACTTGTCTCTAAGGGTAAGTACCATGAAGCAGCAACGGTGTATGCTGAAGCGGTAGATCAAGATGACCGAACCCAACGCAACAACTTGTTGTGGTACTTAAACAGCGGTCTTGCTTATCATTTTGATGGTAATGTCAGTGCGAGTACAACGGCGTTTGATGAGAGTGAATGGTTGATCAAGCACTTTCAAGAACAACTGGTCGGTTCAGACATTGGACAAGGTACAGCAAGTGTTTTAGTCAATGACACAACACGCCCTTACTTTGGTACCCAATACGATGGGG
>JAJRVE010000061.1 GCA_024277445.1 Campylobacterales bacterium | reverse complement strand
AAATCCCTGCCTACGCAGGAGTAACGAAAAGAGCAGTCTGAGGTAGTTTAACTCGCGAAGTCACGTCTAAAGACCTGCTTTTTAACCACGATCTCTTTTTGCTTCTCTTTACGGCGTGTATCTTTTTCGACAAAGATCTTTTTACGCGGTACTGGGTCGAGTTCTGTATAGTACATCACCGCTGAATAGGTTCCTGGTGTTGGGATGAAGACTTGTGCCTGTTCTGGGTTCATCTTTAACTCTTCGCTCGTAAAACGTTTAAGTTCATGCATATCTTTCTCTTCACAGCCAGGGTGTGCTGCGATGAGGTAGTAGGTAAGGAACTGGTTTTTACCCTCTTCTTTATTAAGTCTGTCATAGAGCTTTTTAAAGTCGACCAAAGTCTGCTTACCTGGCTTACCCATGAGGTCAAGAACATGTTGTTCCGTATGTTCTGGTGCTACCTTAATCTGTCCAGAGATATGGTGCTTGACCATCTCTTTGAGGTAAGAGTAACCATGCTTTTTATCTTCAGTGATGAGGTCATAGCGTATACCCGAAGCCACAAAAGCTTTTCGTATGCCAGGTACTTCTCTCACCTGCTTCATCATCCCTAACATACGGCTATGATCCACACGCATACTTGAACAGAGGTGACGTGAGTCAACACAACGTTGGTGATCACAGGTACCAAGCTTTAGCTTCTTTTTACACTCATAGCCATACATGTTAGCCGTTGGTCCTCCAAGGTCAGAGATGATACCTTTGAAGTCTTTATAGGTCGTAAACTCCGTAGCTTCTTTGACGATGGACTCTTCTGAACGGGTACGGATAGTACGTCCTTGGTGAACGCCAATAGCACAGAAGTTACACTCACCCCAACACCCTTGGTGTGTCATAATGGAGAACTTAATGGTCTCTAAACACTTCACCTTGCCTTGAGGCTGATGATAGGGGTGCAACTCTCTTGTAAATGGCAAGGCAGAAACTCCATCCATCTCACTCTCATCGAGGTAATCACATGGTGGATTTTGGATACTGTAGCGTGTATCGACCTTCTGACAGAGTCCTTTCGCCGAGATAGGATCATTGTTGTCATAAAAGGCATCAAAAAGATCAATAAAGAGATTCTTGTCCTCAAGACACTCTGCATGTGAAGCGACCTGTATGAACTCTTCTACTGGCTCTTTAGCAATGTAACAGATACCACGAACATCACGATAGTCTTTACCTTCATCCAAAGCAGTTACAAGGTCTTTAAGCGCAATCTCACCCATACCATAGACCAAGATATCTGCCTTAGAGTCGAAGAGTACCGGTTTACGTAGTTTGTTTGACCAATAATCATAATGGGTCACACGGCGAAGACTTGCTTCGATACCACCAAGCACGATAGGCACGGTGTTTTTATAGAAACGGCGAATAAGGTTTGAGTAGACCAAAACAGCGCGGTCAGGACGTTTGTCATTTTTGCCGCCAGGTGTGTAGTCATCACCATTACGAAACTTCTTAGTCGCGGTGTAGTTAGAGACCATCGAATCAATACTACCACCACTCACACCCCAAAAGAGGCGTGGTTCGCCCAAACGACCGATATCATCACCACTCTCTATGTCAGGTTGGCCGATGATCCCAACCTTGTAACCCATCTTCTCAAGCATACGACCAACAACAGCCGTACCAATAAACGGAGAGTCTATATAGGCATCTCCTGAAATGAGAACAACATCGAGTTGTTTCCAACCACGACGGTCCATCTCTTCGCGTGTGGTTACTAGAAAATCTTTCTCTGTAAACGCTGGTGCATAAATATCTTTGTTTGTTTTGGTTCTGCGTCTACCCATAGTGTCTCGCTTTTTATTAATGGCGAATTATAGCCAAATAGCTACGATAAAGCTAACATATTAATTAATATCATACCTATTATGGGCATTTATTAATCTATGTCAAAAGTTTGTGATGTTTTCTGAGTACAATTTCACTACATTACAAGCACACCAAAAAGAGGTAAAAATGCCAGATAAATCTGAACTTGTTAACAACATAGAGATGCCCGAAGGGATGAACCCTGAAGTGCTTAGACATATTATGTACCCTGAAAACTATGGCAAGCTTGAATCACCAGATGGAACAGGTGTGGCTATGGATGACAAGACAGGTGAGTTTGTCATCTTTACCCTTAAGCTAGCAAAAGATGGCATCGAGGATATTAAGTTCGCTACCAACGGATGCCAAGACACCGTTGTCGTAGGGTCTATGTTTACCGAGATGGTCAAGGGTGAAAGTGTTGAGTATGCTAAACAAGCCGTTTCTAAGATAGAAGCGAAGCTTGGTGGACTCTCCCCTCAGCAGAAGATCTGTGCTGACATGGTCTTTAACGCCTTTATAGCCGCGCTTATTAACGTTGCTAACCTTGCTCAAGGTGAAAAAGAAGAGATGCATGTCATTAAAACTGATGAAAGTTGTGAGATACCCGTTTCTGAAGGAGAAAACAATGCATAAACTGTACCAAGTCAAACACGAACTCTGGCTCGACATCCTCTTTGCCTCATTTGCAGTAGAGAATTGTGAGATAAAAGATAGGCTTTACGACTTTTCCATGATCGCTTTTAGACATATGAAATGGTTAGGTGGCGCTGTGCTGGAGTCTGGCAAGGACTACAACTACGATCGTTCAAAGATGCTCCACAAACGTGAATGCAGTTTTGACATCTTTACCTACCTCATAGAAGAGATCCGTAGTGCGCAAAGCCGCTATGAGGACTCTGTCTTGATGGCAAGGATCACCACTGATGAGAGTTACCTAGTGGAGTATCTAACTTCCCTACTTGCTAACAGCAAGAACAATGAAAAAGTCACTGCCTTCAACATGCACCGCATTTTGCCTAACAAGACACTAGATGCTGTCCAAACAGACTCCTTAACTATCTTCTTGTTTGAAGAGTCGTATAAAGAGTATGAACTCATCTTAGTCTATGCCTACATGCAAGCACGAACAGAAAACTTACTACACTTCAATGTCTTTCAAGACCTCATAGATGAATCACACTTTCACCTCAAGTCCTTTGGTAACATGATGGCGAAGATGGGCATCTTGGCACTGCCAAGAGAACTTCATGAACTCACCTACAAAATAAGCGATATTGAAAAGTTTGTGGTGAATGGAATCAAGGAAGAGGAAAATGCTAAAGAAGAGTGTCGTGCCTTGGCTGAAGCCGTTAACGACACAGAGTTATCGCAGTTTTTTGACTTTATTAATTATCAAGAAAACTACCATATTGCGTTAATGGAGAAGTTGCTGACAAATAAGTAGTAACTAGCTCTATCAACATGAAACCGTCACTGCTACGAAGGCAGGGACCAAAGGAAATACCCTCGGGTAAATCTACGAATAAAACTAAATTATGGTTTCATTTCCCTCTTTGCAGGTTTGCTTAACACTTTTACCTACAAAAACTCTTTTTACGCGCTACTAGCGAAGCTATGCGTACTTTTTCACCCAAGTTATTAACATCATCACGCTCTTCATAGTAAACAATATCAAGCCCTACGAAGGCATGTAAAAGCTCATTAGTACGTAAGACAAAGTCTAGGTTTGATGGTTGATGATAACCCTCTTCATTACTCACAATAAAGGTCTCAAATATCAATACCCCACCCTCTTTTAACGCTTCTTTAATAAGAGGAAAATGGCGTCTATCTAAATAGTTACAGTTCACGATAAGATCATAACTGTTAATTTCAAAATTATAGCGGTCAAGGTCGGCTTCGATCTTGTTAATCGTTGCAATCTCTTTGATCTTCGAGAGCGCTACATCAGAGTAGTCCACAGCATCAACTACAAATCCTTTTTCAGCTAAGTAGTGTGTGTTGCGCCCTACTCCAGCAGCGATGTCTAAGGCCTTACCTGTGTTCGCCAGAGAGACAAACTTCTCAACAATAGTAGCTACCTTGGTTGAGATGGGTCGATCAACGTGTCGATGGTTCCAACGTTCTTTATCACTTGTCATAGTCTATTCCTAATGTTTTAGTATGTATGGCATTAATTTTACACAAAGAAAGGTAACTAAAAGTGACCTATAACAAGTTGCTACTTTATTGTTCTGCCTCTTCAACAAAAATAGCATTACGTCCAGAGGCCTTCGCTGCATAAAGTGCCTTGTCAGCACGTCGCATTAACGAGCTTACAATGTCATCACTGCGTAAGGCGCTTAAGCCTCCACTCACCGTAATCGTGTCCTCTTCTAGGAGTTGTAATGTCTCTATGGAGTGGCGGATCTTTTCCATACTCACATTGGCTTGCTCAAGGTTAATGCCACTAAAGCAGATCACAAACTCTTCGCCACCATAACGTATGAGTGCGTCACTTTGACGTATATGCGACTGCAGATGTTGTCCAATCGCTTTAAGCACGTCATCACCCTTTTGATGTCCATAGTTGTCATTGACGCGTTTAAAGTAGTCTATGTCTATGATAGCAAGCACAAAAGGCTCTCCATGAGTGTCGCGTTGTTCTATGGCTTTGTCAAGTATAGTACGAAAGGCACGTCGGTTGTACGCACCGGTTAGGGCATCGATGCTCACCTCTTTTTTTAGTTGACCATTAAAGGTTTCTAGTTGTAGACGTAACTTCTGCTCTTCATCACGGTAATAACTTATGATCAAAAAGAGAACAAAATGGATACTAAAAAGCTGTACAAAAACATTGAAAGAGATGGTATGACTTGCTATATTCAGGAGGTTAATACCTAAAAATACACTGTAATAGACAGATAACCAAACGATTGCTTCACGAAAAGGACGCAACAAGGCGATAATGATGGTGGGTATGATCATGTAGATAAGCCCATCGGCTACCGAAGCAGAAGTTATAAAACCAAGTGTCACGATAACAGTTCCAAAAGCGCTAAAGAGCAGTGAAGCTTTGTTAAAACTAATACGGCGATAATGGATCAATAAGAGTATAGAAGTAAAAAAGAAGAGCGAGATCAGACCATAAAGCGCGTCAAGCCAATAACCCACGACAATGTAACCTATCATAGAGATAGCCCCTAAGATAGTACCACTCCAAGCGATAAAGGTTATTAGGCGTTTTTCAGAACTGTTCATACTTACCTCTCACAACAGTGCTAAAACACTAGGTAAGTCTAAAAACCTACTTTAGAGTGAACACCAACAAAGCCTTGTCATTTGTGTCATAAAGTGAGATCTTTTCATGTTTAATTAGTCGAAGCGCACGTTTACGACGGAAGAAGGCAAGCGGATGAAAATATTGCGTTATCATCTGTTGTTCTTTAGTATAGCAGGTTTTTTCACCTTTTTCAAAATAGGTAAAGATAGTGCGTAGTTCATTCTCATCAAAGACAGCATCTACGCTTAAAAAACCATCTTTGTCTTCTGCATTCATCGTACCTTCTGCAACAGCACTAAAGCCATACTTGGTGTTGATATCAGCGATAAAAAGACCTTTAGGCTTTAACACCTTGGCGACATTGTCTAAAAAAGTCTCTAAGGCATCTGCATCCATGAAGTTAAGCACGTCGAAGACAGCTACAGCAGCGTCAAACTTGCCCTCTTCATCAGCCACATCAATGCATTCGGCGTTAAGCCCTTTTGCCTTTGCTTCATCAACCATCACCTCACTAAGGTCAATGCCCTTAGCTTGAATGTTGTCTAATGCAAGCTGTTCCATAAGACCACCACGACCACAGCCTATGTCTAAGACAGTTTTAACATCATAAGCTTCAAGGGTTTGTGCGTAGGAGTCGTGTAGAAACTGGGTGGACTCTTCGATGCCAAGTAGATGCTCTACACGTGCGTAGAGCTCAAGATCACTTCTCTTGTTTGACAACGTCGTTTATCTTTTCATAGATGTCGAGTACTTCGGCTTTTTTCTCGAAGTAGCTGTTTTTGTTGGCGATGAGATAAGTCGATGACTCCATGATCTCTTCAACCACTTCAAGACCATTTTGCTTCATCGTAGCACCTGTTTCAACAATGTCTACGATCATGTCAGCCAGTCCAACCAGTGGTGCAAGCTCGATCGAACCATAGAGCTTGATAACATCAGCAGCAATCGCACGTTCAGCAAAGTAACGCTTGGTAATGTTCACCATTTTAGTCGCTACTTTGATCTCAGCTTTGGTAAGATCAAGTTTTTCACCCACCTTCATACCAATCGCCACTTTACAGACACCACGACGAAGATCAAGTAGACGAATAACATCTAGCCCCTGCTCTTCTAGCGTGTCTAAGCCAACGACACCGATGTCAGCAGCTTGATGGAAGACATAAGTAGCAACATCTTGGTTACGTACCAGTAAAAAACGGAAGTTCTCCGTCTCTAAAATAAGTTTACGATCATCAAAGGCAAAGGTCTCACCAAATATACTCTCAAAAATCTCTAATGTCTCTTTAGCAATGCGCCCTTTTGGTAGTGCAACTGTTAACATCTCTTCTCCATCATCTTTTTCATCCCCTTAAACAGTAGATGTTCATCTACTATCGCTGTAGGAAATAGTTGTGACAACACCTTAGCATTGCCTCCCGTTAAGTAGATCTGTTGGTCATGACGCATCACTTCACTGTAAAGTGTACGAAGTACGCCATAACTTATAGCATCTCGGGAATTTTGTGGCATTTTATCCAAATCCAGCTCAAAATTGAGACTATAATCGAGTCTTGGTGAGATATTGCGATAAGTCGCTTGCATTGCCTCAAGTCCAGGATAGATAAAGCCACCCTCAAACTTACCTTCTTCCACCAAGTCAACCGTGATGGCACTGCCTGCATCAATGATGAGACCCTCTGCTATAGCCTCACACGCGATGATACGATCGACACCCATCGTCTCATAATAGTTATCCCAATTTATATAAGCTCGTAAGTCATGCCAGTTGGCAAGATTTCCAACTAAAGCGTCTGCTTGAGGACTGACACTAATGTAGTAGACATCCTCAGTAAGTGTAGAAGGATCAAAGGTAGCGACACTCTCTTTTGTATCACGCTCATCTTTTAAAAAATGATAAGAGGTGTTACCAATGTCACACAGTGTCAAATGATCTTCCACTTCGCCTCACCAAAGGCTTTTTGGGCTTTAGAACAGAGCGGTGCATCAATGATCAAGATTTTATACTTAAAGTTATGCCCACTATACGCAACCAATTTCTGATAGATCTCTTCAAACTTCACCACATCTTTCATCAAGATGCGACTCTTTTGTGAAACCATAAAGATGGTAGTATAATAGCCGTTTGTGTCAGTAGCAGAAAAGATACGAATCTTGTTACGTATGCCAAGCTCTTTAGGCTGCACTTCGACAAGCTTTTTATAGATCTTACCCTTAGCCTGAAGCTGGTCTATCAATGCTTTCATATACTCTCTTTTAGGAATCTCATGTATTTGTAACAACGCATCTACTCCAATATTAATTAGTGACATTCTAATCAAAAATCTAAAATCAGAGGTTAAAGGAAGTAAATGCATTAAAATATGTTTCAGCAATCACGCTACTTTTTAATCTAAAATTATTGACATAAAAAGTAACTAAGTTTAAAATCTAATCGGTCTGAACATGCAAGGTCATCTGACCGCATTCACCGCTATTGCAAACATTAATTACAACAGGTAGATCTGCATTATCACCATATCCTTTTGGTAGTACTATGGTCAATAATCCATCTGTTGATAGAGTGAAGATTGATGCACCGCTAACTAGGGTATAAGAGAGAGGTTCTGGATTGTTTAGGACAGTTGCTTGAAGCTGCACCGAATATGTCCGGATATAATCGTTTTTCCACCATGTATATAAGTGAGTAGAATCTACAATACGGTAATGATCAGTACCTTCACCATCTGTTGCGACAAGAGCATCAAATATGAGAGCGGTAGGTGTAACAAGGTCAAGGATACTAATTGTAATGGTCTTTGTAATAGTGTTAGCATATCCTGTTTGATCTGTTACCCGTACAGTGAGCATAAACGTATTATCAGCATCACTGTCTAGTGGATTTTCATAATCAGGTGTTGTTACAAAGGAGAGTAGTCCCGTACTTGCATCAATGCTAAAAAGTGTTTCATCATAGCCAGGGTCTAGGGAGTATGTTAAAGCAGCAGTTGTACCAGAAATAGCTTGAATCGACATGCTAGAACTATTATTCTCAAGATAATCAATATGTGTGGTTTCTATGTAAGGTAAAACATGATCAGCGTCTTCTGCTATGCTGACAGATATACCAATAGAAGCACTACTATCACCATTGGAAACTGTTATCGTAATTTCAAAAACATTGTTGCTATCAGCATCTTCTGCTGGAGTATAAAAAGGTATTTTATTAAAGTAGAGACTACCATTTTCGTCGATACTAAAAAAAGAGCTATCTTCACCACTTAGTGTGTAGGTATAAACACTATTTTGTACAGGATCTTGAACATCCACTGCAACTATAGAAGTGCTGAGACTTGGAAATACACTAGGTGTTCTATTGATGTTTTGGTTGATAGAGATATTAGTAATATCACCCAAACTATAATCTGCTTCACCACCACTACATCCTACAGACATCACTAATGTAGAAAGTGTAATCGAAAAAAATAATAATTTTTTTAATACGGTCAAGTTAACTCCTTTTATAGATTAGAAAAGTTAGTTATTACTAATTATAATAGCACAAAACACTTAACCGATGATTAATAACTTTAATCTAAATTTAAACCTACCAACAAATGTAAATTTCATTTCTGAATAATTTGATTTTTGATTATATTTATTTGCTCTATTTTTTTACTAATTTTTAACTTTTCACCTCGAACGTATTCAACTTGTTGGATGTTGATCTCTTTGAATTGTTCTTGCGCTCGCTCAACTATTTTATAGAGGTAGTTACGTCTTGAGGTTAGTAAATCTTCTATGATTTCAAAAGAGAAGTCTTTTTTTAGTGCCTCTTTAATAGTTTGAATACTGGGTTTAAAGATGGAGTATTTTAGGGGTTCACGTTCAAATAGTTTAGCTTGTTTTGCCATGTTTGACGCGATGGAGAAGATGGTTTTTTCAACACTTTGCTGGGTTGAAAAACTCAAGACTGCAGACAAATAAGAGGACTGCTTTTCTAATGCGCTGATGTTGACTAGTGTGGCGCGGTGATAGTCTAAGATGACATTTTCATAGACCTTAGAGACAAACTGTCGGGTGTTGGCGAACTCTTCATCCGAAGCGATCTCTCTATGCTTTTTAATCTGCTCGTAGGGCTCTTGCCACGCTTGGATCGCATATTTCAAAATACGAAAAACATCACGAAAATCTTCACTACTTTGACGCTCTATATTTCCAAAGTACCGCAAGGCGGATTTAACCTGTTTAGGGATTTGCTCATCACGGTAAAATAGCTCTTGCATAATGGTGTCATGATCAACGCTAAGTGCGTCGTATTCGACCTCAGTGATTTTAATACCGAGTAGTGATTTACTTTTATCAAAACGGATTCCTTTACTCTCTTTGATGTTTTTAAAGATGTTTTGGGCAATGAGATTGAGAATCTCATCAATTTTCTCATGCATGAAGAACAGCTCTTTAGCGTGCTTAAGATAGAGTGCGTCAAAGGCCTGAATGGTCTCATCTTCTTTGATCAGAATGATCTCTTCAAGCGCACTATAAACACCAGAAATCGTCTCATACTCTTTGATAATAATCTCACTGACTGAAGCCAAGTCTTTACGAATAGAGAATTTTTTAGCCTCGAGGGCTTGTGGTCTGAGTCTCTTTTCTATAAAGCTCAAAACCTCGGCGATGTTAGACTCCTTCATAGTCTGCATATCATCGCTTTCATCATGATCTTTAATGGCTTTTACCGCTTGGGTGTAAGACTGGAACTCTTGGGTGAAAAACTCCAGATTAGGGGCATTCATATGTATACTACTAACACGTTTGAACTCTTTTTGCAGTTTATTCAAGGCAGCTTGAAGACGTACCTCTTTTTCATTTACTCTTGAGTCAAGTGCTTGCTTGGCAGAGATGGGTACGATTTTGGCAAAAAATTCTGAAAAGGTTTTTTCCATGTATGATGTTGTGATATCTATCTGTGCTTGATCAAACTTATCTTTTTGGTTTAAGACACATAAAGATTTCGATTTGAAGTTGGCAAGATACTCTTGTAAGATGGCGGATTCACTCTCTTTT
>JAJRVE010000060.1 GCA_024277445.1 Campylobacterales bacterium | reverse complement strand
TGTTTTAGCCTCAGTTAGTGCCGTAACGATCTCTTCTACAGAAGAGTCTTGCAAAAAGCTAAAGGAGAAGGCCTTGGTACGAAGTGGCTGGATCTTGTGGAATTCGTCACCCTCTAAGCTATAGCGTAATGAAGCGTTAAACTCAAGGCGGTTCTCAACATCAAAACTACCTTGAACCTCTTTTTCGATCTGCGCACGTTTATGTTCATAACGTAGATGTTCTAGCTTGCTTTGCAGTTTATAGAGGTTGATCTTTTTAGTACGAACATCTGCAAAGGCCTGATGTAGCTCATGGGCCTCTTCTTTCGTGACGTCAGGGATGTCAAGTAGTAACTCTTCGATCTTCTCTGCACGTTCATCATGGTTGGTGTCTGCTTTAGGCTTGGATGAGAGGTAGATCTTATCTTCGGCCTTAAAAAAGTCAACGATGTGACGGCGAAGGTCGATGTCAGCCTCTGACCAGAGTGTACGGAAGATGCGAACAAGGTTCTTTTTGGAGTTGTTCTCCGTGACAATACCCAGTACTTGAGCAAGAGAGAGAAGGGTTGCTTCGCTAACGCGCTGTATCCCCTCGTCAAAACCATCTTCGCCAAAGTAGTGGCGGATGGTTTGGTTAAGTTTAATAAATTTCTTTTTCTTAGACATGGAGTAGTGTAGTTAGTTTTCGGTTAGCTTTGGGTTAGTTTTGGATGACATTTACTGAAGTTTTAGAGATAAGTTTATTTTACAGAGATAATAGTAAAAAGCTTTGTTAAAATTTGCGAAAAAGATAGAAGCCATTATGAACAACGAATTTCCAGATGAGTGGACACAAGAGCAGTTCTTACGTGAGAAAGCACGCTTAGAAAAAGAGGGTGTAAAAGTGTTGTTAGTTGACACCATCTTGACCCCCATCGAAAAAGCAGACACGGTCGTCTATAACCCTTTTGAGTTAAAACAAGAGCCCGAAGGTTCTGTCTTTGTCTTCTACTGTGACAGTGGTAAGGCAACGCACGACAGACTTAAAGAGTATAAAGAGCGCTTTGCAAAACATCACTGCCTTTCGTTAAAAGGTGGACGTGGCTATTGGCGTAAAAACATGCAGCTTCTTCCTGAAGCTTCAAAGGGTGAAGATGTCTAAGGACTATACTGAGTATCTTGACACGTTTGTTGTCTGTTTGGATGAAGAACGCTTTTACGATGCCCATGAAGCTCTTGAAGAGGTCTGGTTCCCACGACGTTTTGAAGATGATATGGAGATGAAGCTGGTGAAGGGCTTCATTAATGCTGCTGTCTCTTTTGAGTTGACAAAACGAGGACGTCCTAAGCCTGCGACAAAGGCGTGGGGAAATTATGAGAAGTACCGACCTCTGCTTGAGATGTTTACCTCTGTCAATACTCCTTATTACAAAAAAGTATCCATACGATTAGAAAAGATGCGAGAAGAGAGAATATAGTGCCTGTGTGTGATAAAAATGAAGTGCTATTTTGTTAGAATACCACAAATTTACAGAGGAGTGTTAAATGGAAGGTATAGACGAGTTGTCAAAAATTGACGTTAATCATTACATGGATGTAACGATCCAATACGGTACGGAGTATGGCCTAAAAATTATGGGTGCCTTACTGATATTTTTTATTGGTAGAGCGATTGCAAAACGTCTGCAGATGTTGATTACAAAAGCTTTACACCATCATAAGGTAGAGAAGACGCTTGTAGAGCTCTCTTCGAGTAGTCTCTATTATGGTCTTATGGCGGTTATTTTACTGGCTTCGATGAGTCAGTTGGGCATAGAAACAACCTCGTTTATGGCGATCTTGGGTGCGGCTGGTCTTGCTATCGGTCTGGCACTTAAAGATACGCTTTCGAATATCGGTTCGGCAGTGGTTATCTTGGTTTTTCGTCCCTTTAAAGTAGGTGACTTTATTAATGCGGGTGGTGCAGAAGGTACGGTAGATAAGATCAGTCTTTTCACAACGACGATCTCTCCGGTCGATAACCGTCTGATCATCGTTCCAAACTCAGCGATAACGTCTGGAAATATTACGAACTTCTCTTCTAAGCCGATTCGTCGTGTTGATCATGCTGTGGGTATTGGTTATGGTGATGACATTAAAAAAGCAAAAGATGTTATGTATGATGTTATTGCAAAAAGTGCGCATACCATTAGTGACCCTGAGCCATTGGTTGCAGTGAGTGAACTAGGCGACAGCAGTGTTAACTTTACCGTGCGTGCATGGGTGAAGTCAGAAGATTACTGGACAGCATACTTTGAGATGATCGAAGAGATCAAACTTGCGCTTGATGAGGCTGGAATCAGTATTCCATTCCCTCAGATGGACGTACATATGGATAGAACAACGGAGGTAAACAGTGAAAAAGTTAGTTAGTATTTTAATGACACTTGGTCTATTGAGCGCAGTGAACGCTGCAGATGAGAAGGCACCATTTCAAGGTCACATAGAGGCAAGTTATGCCAACACAGCAGGTAATACAGACTCTCAGGATGTGGCAGGTAACGTGAAGTTAAAATATGCTTTTGAACAGAGTGATTTGCGTTTTGTTGGCAATGTACTCTACTCTGATACAACACAGTATGATGAAAATGGTACCTTTATTGATGATCTGCGTACTAAAAACCGTTGGGATGCAGAAGCAAACTATGACTATAACTTTAATGACACATGGGCTTTTAACTACCTCTTAGGTGGTAAGGGCGATGAGTTCTCTACCTTTGTTTATCAAGCTTATACCGGTCCTGGTGCTATCTGGACGCCGCTTAAAACGGATGCGCAATCACTGAAGTTCCAACTCAATGTGCTTTACAGTTGGGATCGAATCCGTGAAGATAAAACAGCTACTCCACCAGTTGATGAATATACTAATGATTATGCTGGTTATCAGGCTTCTTTAGACTATGTCTTCAAGTTTACAAAAACATCGAAGTTCATTCAGTATGCAATGTACCGTAGTGAATTTTCAGACACAAGCAACTACTTCATCAAGTCTAAGACCGCTGTAGAGAGTAAGCTGAGTGATATCTTCTCGTTAGGTGTGAGTTATACGCTTGACTATACAAACAACAAGGCTGATAACGTTCGTTCTTACACGGACGGAGTTTTCCTTGCTTCTATCATAGCAGACTTTTAAAAGCGTCTGTGCCTATCCCTGCTTAAGCGGGGATAGCTATTACGTCAGTGTAGAAAACCTACCACTAAATCGTATCGATACAAAGGCTATTGCAGCGACACCAGCAGCATACAAAAAGAGTATACTCGGCCATAACTCATAGATGTAGCCTGCACTGATAGCACCCACAAACCCACCCAAACCATAGGCAATACCAAAAAATAACTGCTGCGCGAGTTTACGTTCACGGTAGAGTGCATACAAGTAGCTAATGGAAGCGGTATGAAACAGCGCAAAGCTAAAGGCATGTAGACTCTGAGCGAAATAGAGGACGATGAGGTTGTCTGCGTAGAGGTAGGTCAAGAGCCATCGTACCACCGTAAGTACAAGGGAAAGTTCCAAGAGTTTTAAGAGGTTATGTTTGAGTAGTGGTCCTTGAAAATAGAAAAGCACAATCTCTGCAATCACTCCAAAACTCCAGAGATAGATCGTCGTCTGCAAGGAGATGCCGTGGGCGGTCTCATAGATAGTGAAGAAGTTATAAAAGGGACCAAAACTCACCTGCATCAGGGTTAAGCCTAGCCACAATGGCCAATGTGCCAAGATGT
>JAJRVE010000059.1 GCA_024277445.1 Campylobacterales bacterium | reverse complement strand
GAGGGTTCATAATAGCTACAAAGCCTGTGAAAACCGTTAATGCATAAATCCAGATCGTGTCCATAGTATGCCTTTTAGTCGTGTATAGAGTAGATAATCTCTCTCTTGTTTTTCACTTCTTTGATCTCTTCGACTTTTAGTGTTTCGATCTCCATCTTCATAAAGTCATCAAGAGAGTCTATCTGATGTTTCGCAAGCTCTCTTAACACAATCCCTCTATAAGCCTTCGCCCAATGACTCACTGTCTTACCGCCTTTTAAAAACTTGAGGGTGGTGTAGTTTTGCTTGGTTTTATAAAACTTATCATAATAGCCTGCACGAAGATCTAAGATCTCATGGTCCATCAACTGAAGGTCAAGTTGGTAGCTAAAGCGCTCTTTGTAAAACTTATCTGGAGCGATGTCACCGATGCTATTCCCTTGCTTCACTTTATAGTTGGCAATCTTGTCCCCACCTAAAACACTTCCATAGAGGTTTGAGAAGATGATGACCTGCTTGTGAAGGTAGCTTTGTGCCTCAGTAGGTAGTGAAGCATAATCAAGGTAGCCAAAGGCAACACCACTGTAACGCTCGATAGCTGGCATCTTAGGTGCTTTGAAAAGGTCTTCAATGTAGGGAGTGATGTCGCTCTCTTTTTTAATACCAAAGAGTGCTTTAATAGCCTCCATATCTCCCGAGTTTACAATCTCATTGTAAGCCGTTAAGATACTTTGACGGGGTTCATAGCCAAAGATAATCTCACTCTCTTGGTCTAGGGTACCTCCACTGTTTTTACCTTCTGAGGGGGAAAATAGGGTGTATAACATAAGTGCTCTTTTTTTGCGAATTATAACTTATTTGTGTAGCATTGTCGTGATGGGGTCAAAGTGTTCCACCTTATTGTGTAAAGCATCTTGACAACGCTTCTGATAGAGGGCATATAAAGTGGAAGGATGACGTTCTTGTAGCTGAGTAAATAATGTTAACGCCTCTGTTAGCTGTTTAGTACGGTAGCAGGTGAGCGCCTCTTCATAGGCTAGAGTCTGTTCTTCATCAATACTCTCAACCATCACTTCAAAAAGCTCTATAGCGTGCGTTTTACCTTTAACTCTAACGATGTCTATAGGGCGGATGGGGTAACTCCCTAGCAGTCTGCTCTTAGTCACTTCAGAGATAATAATACTAGAGCCGTAAATTTTGTTAAGCCCCTCTAACCTTGAAGCAAGATTAACATTGTCGCCGATGATGGTGTAGTCAGAACGACCACTTGAACCCATCTCGCCAATAGTGACTTCACCTGTGTGAATACCGATGCCAATAGCAAGTTCAACATCAAACTTTTCTTTGAGTTGATGGTTAAGAATGTCAAGCTGTTTGAGTTGCTCAATAGCACAAGAGAGTGCTTTGTCAGCATGTGCTTTAACCTCTACAGGTGCATTCCAGTAGGCCATGATGGCGTCACCTATAAACTTGTCAATAGTACCTTGATGTGCTGTTATACTCTCAACCATAGGGGTCATGTATGCGTTAAGCATCGCAATCACTCGTTCAGGGTCACCTAGCTTCTCTGAGATAGTTGTAAAGGCACGGATGTCAGAGAAGAAGATGCTTACCTCTTTGTTGCGAGGGGTTAAGAGTGTCTTCGTATTATGGGCGATGAGATCTTCCATGACATGTTGGGAAACTTTTTTGGAGAAGATGCTCATAACCTCTTTTTTTTGTCGTAGTGCCACAAGGTAGTCTATGAAAAGTGCACTTAGAAGCGATATGACAAAGGCAATAAGAGGGAAAAGAAGGTTCAAGACAAGACCTTCACTAAAGAGCAGGTAACTAAGAAGTTTGTAACCACCAAAGAGCAGTAGAAAGCTGAGTGGCAGCAACATCCATGTCGCTATTAAGCGTGTTAGCATAAACATCGTAGCGACCGTCAAAACAATGATAGCCAAGTCAAGATAGAAGGTGGTGTCACTGCTACTGATGAAGTTTTGGTTGATGAGGTTGTCGATGATGTTAGCATGAACTTCAACCCCTGGCATCTGTGTGTCAAAGGGAGTGGCTCTAAGGTCAGCAAGCCCAAGCGAAGAGGTTCCAATGAGAACAAACTTACCTGCAACATCCTTGGCTGAAAAGTTATGTGACAAGATATCACTTGCACTAAGGTAGTGGTAACTGTGACTAGGTCCACTGTAGTTAACTTGCAGACGAGCATGGCGATCCGTAAGAATATGATAATCGCCAAGTCCAATATACTCAACACCTGAAAGAGAGTTCTGCACCACTACTTTTTGTGTCTGAGTGTAGATGCGAACCATCTCAAGTGCCAAAGAGGGGTAGAGCATGCCGTCATAACGGATCAGCAGAGGAACCCGTCGTATCATGCCACCCTCATCAGGGGTGGTGTTTAAAAAACCACTGGAGTAAAAAGCATTTTGAAGTATAGATGTGTTGAGTATGAGTTGTTTAGCATCAAGAATGTATGATGAAGAAGATGAACCTTTTTCAACAAAAACAGCAGGGATGAGGGGTGGGTTTACGCTACGGTTACCATCAAAGGTAAAAAGATACCCACCAATCGTCGGTGTCGAAGCGATGGTCTTGGCAAGGTCTAGGTCATAGTCGGGAAGTTCATTCGTGTTGCAAGAGAGTTGTGAAGCAATGCGAAGTGGAGAGTGCTGATCCTCCTCCGCAAAAAAGATATCCAGACCAATGATACCTGCCTCTGCCTCACTTAAATTTTGTATGAGTCGTGCGACCTTGTCACGAGGCCATGGCCACTGTCCTTGTGCTTTTAAGCTCTTCTCATCAATATCAACGATAACAATATCACTGCTTGCTTCTTGTGGCCCATGCAAGATAAAAAGAAAGTCCCTCAGACGGTTGTCAAGGGAGAAAAAAGTTTGGGGCAAGAAGAGGTAGCTACTATAAAGTAAAAAAACAATACTTAGAGCAGAGAGAGTGTGTAGCCAGATCTTTTTCATACTAAACATTATGGATTATATGGTGGTGGTTGTGAATTATCGCTGGAAAAGTCAAAGGTAAATGGTTCTCCAGTGTCGAGTATCTGCTCTTGAAAAATATAACCGGTTTCAATAGTTGGTAGAAGGTGTTGTGTATAAAAACGATGTGATTGGTCATTAAGTGGCATTCCAATCATTACGGGTGCGAAATCTTTCATCTGCATGTCGTAAATTTGCCATTTTTTTTCTTTGTAGATAATCATCTTACCTGATTTTATAGTATATTCGCTATCTTTTGTGGAAACTACGATTACTCCTTGTATGCAACCAATTTTTTCTTCATCATTTTGAACTGAGGCCATAAATTGTGTACCACGGATACCGATGGTTGCTGCTTTAGTTTTTATCTTAAAGCGTTGCGGTGCAACTTTACCGATTTTTCCTGTGATTACTTTAAAGAAACCATGTTGAAGTTGCATCATCACTTCTGGATCATTGTCATCTTGAAAAATTTGAAAGAAGTAAGAACTGCTAGGCCCTATCGTAATGATTGTTTCATCATTGAGGATCACCTGTGTTTTGGAATGCTTCTGCGTCGTTAGATTATCATTAATCTCAATTTGCATGCCTTTGGTCACATTAAGTTGCTCGGATTTTCTTGTAAGTTCAGCCTCACCTTGCAGTGCCGTTACTTGACCGATACTCGCTAAAAGTGTCATGCTAAGTGATAAAAATAAAACTATAAGTCTCATAAAATTCTCCTAGTAGTTGTAAACAAGACCCAGAATGATCTCATTTTTGCTGTATTCAGCTAGGTTGTTGTTGGATTGATTGGTTATAAAACGGTACTGCGCTCGAAGGCGAAAATGGGTGAATATATTACGTTCTAAAGCAATTTTGACATCATGGTTGTGATCTTCACGTTTACCTGAACCAATAAGTGTTTCTACATAGTCAAAATCACTATAGCGGTATTGGTACTGCATACGAACATCAATAATGTCTACTAAAGAATAGATACCACCCATCGTAAAGTAATAGAGTGATTTATCGGTAAAAGGACGAGGTTTACTGTGCGTCGAACTATAATTTTCAAACCGTAATTTAAAATAGGCCATATTTTGAGCTTTCAGCCAGTAAAGTCCACTCTCAGTGCTAAGTATTTGATCATTTCTATCCTGATCATAGTTGTGTATATATTTCCTAGTGTTGAAGGAACCATTTATATTTAGAACAAAAGAGTTGTTGAGTTGAATATTAAGATCTGGTCTCATACCGACTTCTTGAAGTAAGTCGCGATCAAGATAGCTCAAGCGATCGTAAAAAAGTGGTATATAAAGTGAATATCGTTCTCCGCGGTAGCCTCCACCAAGGTACAGACGGCCATAGAGTGCATCAAAATTATGTCCAGAGGTGTTGTTCTGATAAAAGAAGTTGGCATCACTTCTCAAAAACCAACCACCAACTGTGTCAAGATCATAGAGATAACTTAGGTTAGCTTTGTATTGTGTAAAAAGGGTCTCAATGGGTTTTCCAAGAGCAATGTCGCTGATGGGACTAACATTAATATTACTATCGTACCCAAGGTAAAAATCTGCCTTGGCTCTAAATTGATGAAGAGAAGCATCTTCCATTGTCTTTAGTGAGGCTAAAGTCGTACGTTGCTGAGGCGTTAGTTGTTCTTTTTGAAGTGAGCTTAAAATAACCTCAGATTGTTCATCCATTTTTTTTGATTTGTAGAGTGAAGCAAGTTGGAGTTGTGCTTCGATATTGTTTTCATCTTCTATTAAGGCACGTTCATAAGCAGCTTGCGCCATGTTTATATTGCCTTCTTTAAGATAGCAATTTCCTTGTTTGATGGCACTGGTAAACTCTAAACAGTTAGCGTTTAAAAGCAGAGGTAACAATGATAAAAACAAAGTAGCTAGTTTCATTAATTGCCTTTATACGCATGGAGGTAGCCGCTATCATCGGCTGCAAAGATGATTTCATCTCCATTGTAATTTAAGTAGCCAATTGCCGTTGCTACATAGGGAAGTCGTTGATAGGTAGAAGGATAGGCACCAGAGGTATATGCGATGCCTATACCTAAAATATTAGCAAAATTCTTAGAACTATTCTCTTCATTTTTTACTATATCTAGGACATAAGATGATAAATAATTACTTGGAAGATCGCCAAAACCATTAAAGCTGTCCCAAGATTTTATGCCGCCAATTCCAGCTGCAATAAAGTAGTCAAAAGAGGGATTTCCACGGATATCGGTAGTAGCAAAAGCAAAGAGACGTCTGTCATGTCCTTTTCCTTGAGGAGAAGGTGGGGTAAAAGTTTGTCCGTTATCTGAAAAAAGTTTTGTGCCTTTATCATAATCTGCTAAGGCTAGTGTACCGTCCATATCTATAACATCAAAAGCAGTTCCATCTGTATCGATTCTGAAAAGTGTCTGAGGCTGCAGTTCATTTGTAATATCAAGAGCGATTAGCCCTTCACTACTAGCAGCAAGGAAGGCCTTATTATTTTTAACCGATAGTCCATAGATTGGAACCTGATTGTTAGCATCGTTATATATATGATGACTTGATAGTAGTTTCGCCGTTGTGAAAGCTTGATACTCAAGAATATGAAAACCTTTAGAAGAGGCGAGGTAAATTCGTTTAGATGTTGTGTTTACTTCTGTACTGTAAACAGTACCCACTACCTCATAAGGAAGATGTGAGATTAGTTCTAGAGAGTTAACATTATAGGTGTAGATATGTAGTCCATTTTCACCACCAACAAAAAGTATGTTGTTAGTATGATTCATGGTATAGGCTATGCCACCAAGATCGTGGGGGGAGTAGAGATCAGGTAGTGTGATGGTATTTGTTTGCGAACCGCTAGCATACGTACTAAAATTGATTGTTTCAAGAGGGTTGCCTTGGTAAGGGTTACCTGCTAGGTCATAGATGGTGGAGGTATTTAATTCTATTTTGTGCACTGTCCCAAGAGTAAGGTTGTTATCTGGTATGAAGTGAATAAGTGATTCGCTAAGCGAGACGCTACCGGACACTTCAATAAAAGCAGAGGCTCCAGAATAGACCTTGAAAGCATTTGAATCAAAATGAATAGGTGAAATTGGCTCAGAAAATTGTACAAAAAGTTGAATATATGGGTTTACAGAACTGCTCGCTTGAGGAAGTGTATTGAAAAGTGTAGGGCCGGCTAGATCGATTTGACTGTTAGATCTAAACGGTATTGTGTAATTATGACTGAGATGTTCACCTCTAACGTTTTGAAGAGATGTTGTGACGATAATCTCATAATCAAGATTAGGAACAAGATGTAGAATAGGTAAGAGGGTAATAGAACGCTCAGT
>JAJRVE010000058.1 GCA_024277445.1 Campylobacterales bacterium | reverse complement strand
TGTAAAATTACTCAACAGATGAATACGTTGCTTCCAGCGATAGACATAGTCAGCACGCAAGAACAGTGGTATAAATAATCCTGATTTTATATCAGGATAAATTCTTGTATTTCCTGTTTTATCAGCGCTATAGTCAAGATAAGAACTCCCTGGAGTTAAGTAAGGGTTCGAGTCATAACCCAGTCCACTCTCAACATAAGCACCAAAATCATGTTTTTTACTCTTTCCTTTTTTCTTCTTTTTAACGACCTTAGTCTCATTAAAAACCCCAATACCCTCACGATTATCTTCTACAACATCAACAGCCCATACTGGGGCACCTAAGGCCATTAGCACTATTAGTGTTCCTCTTGCTACGTTATTGTTTAACATTTTTATTTCTTTTTTTAGTTTCAATTTTTTCAATCATCTTTAGTGCCACCTTATTGTCAGGGTTGAGTTTTAACACTTTTTTATACTCACGTAACGCCGTATTTCGTTTCTTTGCTCGATAGTAAGAACGGGCATAGGCCAAACGGGTCTTTATGTCTGCTGGATCCTGTGCTAATAGTTTGTACAGAATAGCTGTGGCTGCTTTGTAATCACCATTTAGACTATAGTTTTTAGCCAAAGAACGATGCGCTTTTTTACTCTCAGGTTCCAGTTCAACTGCCTTATTCAAGGCTTCTATAGCTTTGTTGTAAGCCTTCTGCTCTTGATATACAAGACCAAGATTCAGCCAAGCAGTATAGTAAGTACTGTCACCTTCAAGTATGGTTTCATAGAGCTTTTGTGCACGTGACAATTCGCCCACCTTGCTATAGCGTACCGCTAGGTTTAGTTGCACACGAATATTGTCAGGGTCAAGCTCCAATACCCGTTGATATGCTTTTATAGCATCTTTGTTACGTCCCAGTTTGGCATAAACAAGTCCGAGATTATAGTAAGCTTGACGATATGACCCACGTTGTGAGACAGCCTTATTAAAGTAACTGGCAGCTTCTTCATATACCTTTTGCTTTAGCATCAAAACACCTAGATTATAATAGACTTCTGGATATTCAGAACGCAAGGCTAAGGCTTGCATATAAGCATTATGCGCCTCATCAAAACGCTCCATCTTACTATAGAGTAGACCAATATTGTTCCATAACTCTGGTCTAGGTCTTGACGTTAGGTCCATTACTTTTTCATATACACTTAAGGCTTCTGTATAACTTCCCTTCAAGTAGTTCGCACGACCTAGTAAAAAGTATGCTTTTGTATTTTCAGGGGCTATGATCAAAATCTTTTGTAGCTGTGAAATCGCTTCGCTGTACTGTTTTAAACGTATCAATGTCTGGACAAGTGCAAAGCGCATAGAGATATTGTTAGGTTCATGTAAGAGTGCTTTTTGAATGATGGCTTTTGCAGCTTTCTCCTGACCCAAAGCATGATAAGCCTCATACATCGCACTATAAATAGCGATGTTCGCTGGTTCCATCTCTAGCATAAGAGCATATTCTTCCAAGCGTTGTTTCTCCCCTGCTTCACTCTTAGCAAAGGCCATGTCGACCAAGGCTAAACGTGAGGCAATATGGTCAGGTTTCAGACGAATTACCTTTTCAAAGCTCTCTCTAGCAGCTTCATTTTGAGCTGGTTCTATCTTCATCTGACTTCTACCTAAAAGATAGAGTGCTTTGATCTTCTTCTCACCACTGCTTATCTCACTCGTACGCTTAAAGGCTGCAATAGCTAAGGCATACTCTTTTTTCTGATAATAGAGCACACCCATGTTAAAATGACTTTTCGCATGGTTCTCAAATCCGGTGATCACCGCCTTATAGTCTCGTATCGCCTTCTCATGTTCGTCAAGCATACTATAAATAAGGGCTCTGTTATAACGTGCACGGTAGTAGTCAGGGTTAAGTTTTAGTGCATTTGAAAATGAGACTAATGCTTTTGTATAGAGTTTCTCTTTTAAATAGAGTGTGCCTAGCCAGTTATGTATCTGTGCAGAAGGTTCCTCTGCCAAGATAGTAAAATAGATTACTTCTGCTTTTGCATACTCTTTTTCCTCTATAAGTTTTTGTGCTTTGATAACACGTGGATCACTACTAAAGTCAACTTCCATAACGCTATTACTCTGCTCTTCATCTTGTATATTTACTGAGCTTTTTGCAGTGATATGGATATAGTACGTCGTCTCAGCATCCTTGCTTGCTCGATACTCTACATAAAGTAGAATAAAAAAGATACCACTTAAAAGTAAGATCAAGGGAAAGACACTCTCTGTCAATTTAGGTAGATTTATACGAGGCATTTCAGCCCCTTCTCTATTGATTCAAGTCGTTCGATCATTCCTTCGTCAGCGATGTTCTGTATCTCTATACCTGGACGGGCATTAACTTCCAGTACCACCAGCCCCTGCTCACTGATGGCGATGTCAATACCAAGATAACCCATCGGAATCACCTCAGCCACTGCTTCACAAAGCACTACTAGTTCTTTCCAGTAGGGTATCGCTACGTCTAACAAAACCACTCCAGTATCAGGATGATGTGTCACATTCTCTCGCTCTATCTGTGCTGAAAAACTTTTTCCACTCTCCAAATCGATAGCAAGACCGATACCACCTTGGTGAAGGTTTGCTTTACCATCTGATGCCTCTGTCGCAATCCGTAACATCGCTTTGACATTCTTTCCTTTATAATTGATCATCCGGATATCGGCTAAACCCTGTGGGCTCAGCACTGTAATGCGCTCATCTTGCACAACACGTTCTTCAATGATCGCCGTATCATTCAGACCAAAAGAGAATACACCAAAGATCGTATCAGCAATATGCTTTTTAATCATCTCAAAGCTGTACTCTTTACCACTGATCGAGATCCATCTTCCCTCATCATAATCAACAATAACCACAATGCCATTTCCCCCACTACCTGAGGCCGGTTTGATCACAAAACTCGAAAGTCTACGTAGTTCAGCCTCTATTTGCGTGAGTTCATAGAAGTAACTCACACTAAAGTAGGTCTTTGGTATGTTTAATCCTGCATGCTCTAAAGTACGCTTGGTTAAGAGTTTGTCGTTTGCATACTCAAAATTACGACGTGGGTTATTAGGGTAGACATAGGCCAGATTACGACGGTTCATTCCCATCACCTTTGGCACATTCTGCATCCCTTCGCGGAACACTTTCCATAGTTGCTGTAACTTCATCGTTCTGCCTTAAAGATGAGTTTACGAAAACGAACAAACTCAGAAAGACGCATCCCCACCCACTTACCAAGCCATAAGTTCAAAACGATCAAAAAGAGAAGCAACTCAGGAAACGCGATAATTAGACTGTTCATAAAATGCGAACTCATCACAGCGTATGCTGCCATGATAACTACAGCGGTAAAAAAAGAGATGCGCAGTGCCTTTAAAAAGCCCTGTTCTTCCTGTATGATGGCAAAGCGTTCTGCTGTGATCGCCAAGATAGCAATAGGAAAAAGTGAGATATGCGCTAAGTCAAACATAGATGACTGTACCGCAAAAATCGTCATCAACATCATCAAAATAACTACAACTGTTAACATTACCGCCATCTTCGGTGAGTGTAACAGTTGTAGATAGTCCAAGAATTTCCTAAGCAAAGCCGAGATCAAGATAATAAAGAAAAAACCTGCAAGTCCCCACCATAGTCCGGTCTCTCTTGCTGCAGTAGCGATTAAGGCTGGTAAAAAAGTACCAAAGGTCTCAAATCCAATGACATTTCTAAAGATGACGACCACTAAAGCACCTAGCGGAATCATCAAGATAATTTTTAAGAGGTTTTGTGAGATACCGATACTTTCAAAAATTTTGTACATGTTGAACGCGTTAAGGGGTGAAGCGTACATCGTCTCACGCATCTCTTTACGGGGAACCAGTTTCTTACTGATATGGAAAAGATACTGAAAATTGATATTCGCGCTGTGTTTAAAAAGAACCTTATCACCGTAATAGAGGCGAAGATAATTTTTGGGTATCTCAGCAAAGTAGTTGTTAATGGCGTCAAAAGGAATCCAGTGTCCTTTAACATAGACCTCTACCCACTGATGCGATGTCTTTTTACTTCCTGGATTTAAAATCAAACCACCCACAAGTCGAGAAGGTAAGCCAAGGTGACGTGTCAAAGCGATAAAGAGACGGCTTTTACCATTACAGCTCGCCTCTTGTAGTTTTAATGCAGTCAAAGCATCGGTAAATCCTGAAAAGTTTCGGTTCTCAAAACTATGTTGAAGATAGTTATGTATAGTATAAAGAGCCGTGTAAGTGTCAGGTTCTTTCTCCCCAAAGAGTTTCGTAATAGTAGCTGCGATAAGCGGGTCGTGTACCTGCACGCCTTCTTCCTCTTGAATGTAAGAAAAAAGGTACTTTGGAAGCTCTTTTTCAATCACGATATCTTTGTCAATCTTATATTTTACATGTTCAGGTTGTGCAAAATAGCGGTAACGAACAATATGTGTTTCTTTCACATTTGGTGCTTGCCAAGAGATGATGCGGTTAAGTCCATCTACTTTAATCTGTGTTGTAAAGATGTCTGGAGAGTTACGTTCCTCAGAGATACTTTGATACATCGATGTCTGTGGTAAGTAGGTAGATAACGACACCTTCTCACCATGTCCACTCACCTGCATGCTAACTTCCACCTCATATCCGACCGTAGGGATAAGGTCTGCTAACTCATAGTCTAAGACAAAAAGCTTGTAACTCATCAAAGAAGCAGTGATCGAGAGAAGTACAAAAAGTGAGAGTTGGTATAAGAACGGTGCACTTTTTAAATATTTAAACATAACAACTCTTTATATAATAGCATCAATTAAAGTATAACAAAACTTTATTACGTCCATGTAATCTGGAACGTTAACGATGTGTCTAAATAGAGTATGCAGTTATTTTATGAAGATTAGATGAAGGGCATGAAAATATACTTGATGACTAAAAGATCATCTTTAGAAAATCTGTATAGACAACAACATAGACCATTGCGACTTGTAAAAGTGCGATCAGCCAAAAGATCACTTGGAAACGACGTTTTGTCGTCTTGTGCCAAAAGAGTTGTTGTGCAACGATGGCCATTGGTGTTGCGCCTAAGAGCACTAATATATGCAACACTAGTTCTGGCACGCGACCCCATGCACGAATACCAGCTAACTTGTCGTATGCGTACAAAAGAAAGCCGACAATATTGATGGCGACTAGATGTGCCCAAATACTTGGAAGATGGAGTCGTAACTTCAAAAAGAAAAAGAGAATACCAAAAGAAATCGTACTGATAAGGGCGTAACGTATAAAAGCTGGGTTCATACGTTACTCTTGCCTGAAACGGCACTCACCCACGGTAATGGTCTTGCCCGTGATCGTCGCACTTTTGACATACTCTAAGGTGCCCTTAGCGTCGCCCATCTTCATCTCATCGTCAATGAGGCGCATCGCCTCTTTGTCATCTACTTTTGTCCAGCTCTTCTCATAAAGAAATTGTGTCATTAATTGTTTCTGTTTTTTCATATTGCAATGATATAATAAATCTTATTAAGTCAGTAGTTATTTATCTACCAATTGGACCTTTCATGTAAATCAATAGACATGTCATTCCTGCGAAAGTAGGAATCCACGAGTTACTATTGTTTGAAAGTTTCAATTTGTAGATTCCTGCCTTCGCAGGAATGACGTAAAAAGGAACAAAGTTGCAAAAAGAGCTACTTAAAAATCTTCGTATACTCTATGTTGAAGATGAAGAAGATGTACGTCGAAATGCTGTTGAGTACCTCAAACGCATTGCCAAAGAGGTTTTAGAAGCGAGTAATGGTAAAGAGGCTATCAAAGTCTGGAGTGAAGAGCAACCTGACATCATCATCACCGATATCAGTATGCCAAAACTCAACGGTCTCGACATGGCACGCTACATACGCTCAAAAGATCAAGAGGTGCAGATCATTGTCGCTACTGCCTACACTGACACAGATTACCTCATGCAAGCAGTTGAGTTAAACCTCGTCAAATACCTCGTCAAACCGATCACAAAAGAGAAGTTACTCACTGCCTTAAGTCAGTCTGTCGAGAAGATCCAAGATGAGAGTAAGTTTGTAGTGCAACTTTCCAAAGAGTGTAGCTACAGTGCCTATCATCAAAAGATAGAATGTAATGAGGGTGACGTCAAACTCACAAAAAACTAAGTGCTCTTTATGGATCTTCTAGCCCACCACATCGACCGAACACTCAGTTACGAAGAGATCGAAGATGCCATCTGGCCGTATGAAGGTATGAGTCAAGATGCCATCCGCTCTTTGGTTCGCGGTGTACGTAAGAAACTACCTGATGACGCCATAGAGAACGTTTCAGGCGTAGGGTATAGACTGCATCCTTTAGAAGTTTAAACTCAATAAAGGGCACCTCTAAATTTATTTCTGTTCTCTATTCAGATAGATATTATCTAAAAGTATTTATACTACAAGCAAATCACATTCAAGGACTCTTCTATGAAATTCTTCCAATCCCTCGTTATTCTTCTCGCTATCGGCTTTTTTGCTGCGTGTGGTGGACCTAAGATCGTACCGGCTACACCTGCTACAAAACCTGTTAATGTTCAAGGCAGTAGTGAAAACCTTCACGACATGATCGTATTGCTTGCTAAGTATAAAAAGTATGAGATACTTTCTGATGATGGTAGTAGCCATATGAAGATCAAGTATGATCGTAAAGACAAACAAGGTAACCTCGTACTGAGTATTACTTATGATGTAAAAAATACAGATAATTCTTACACCGTAAGTTATGCTGATAGTCAAAAAATGGGCTATAAAGATGGTCAGATCAATGCTAATTACCTGCGCTACATCAACATGTT
>JAJRVE010000057.1 GCA_024277445.1 Campylobacterales bacterium | reverse complement strand
GCAACTGTATCTCTGCTTATTCCAAGTTTACGTGCTATTGCACTTTTACTAAGCCCATCTTTGAGCATCTTATGAATCATTTTTACTTCACCTTTTTTAAGCATCTGTCTCCTTTCAAAAATTTGAAAAGAGACTTTAACAAAATTAATTTGTTTCTTTAAGCTTTGGGTTGTAAAAACTACTTTTTACGCAGCTTTTATACTGCCTATTTTAACTCCGCCGTTGACACATAGCACTCCTTCGTTGTTAATGTTGCCGTTTTGGCAGGTTTTAGTGTTAAGTCAATCTGCTCATTTGCTCTCATACCAGTTTTTCATGGCGGCTCGTCAGGTAGCATCCCCTGGCCCGGTTGTCACAAGAAATGGTCCAATCCGGTTGACCGATAGTTGTTAAGTTGTACATTATCTCTGGAGCCGTTTGAAAAGTCGCTCTTATTTGACTTTGACCGCAAGTATTACTCAAGACTTGGTTTGCAGACGCCTTCAAGTCTCAGGCCTAATTGATTCGGGTGCTCAGGCTTCACCGCATTACTACGAGGACACAAAAAGAAATAGATGGGAAAATTATAGAGTAGATTTTGTACTATTACGTGTTAAATATTTTTGTAGAAACGGTCGGAAAAAACTTTTCGCCGTTTCCTTTTTTGAGAGAAATTTTACCTATACCGTAACGATGGGATAAAGAGAGTGTAAACTCAAACTTTTAAACATCCTCAGTTTACAGATCAGTGTACAAAAAGTTGACAGCTGAGTTGACAAAAGGTATCAAAGCCATTCATGCAAAGAAGTAACATTAAAAATTCACAGTACTATTTATAATATTTGGACAGGAGACATTCATATTTGGGGAATGAGCACACTTGCTGATGTTAGGAAGCACATCATAAAGTATTTATTTAAGCTTATGACTAGAGATGAACTAATAGTCAGGTAGGCTATTTATAAGCCCTACACACCTCTATTTAGTATCCTCATCCAACCCCTTCAAAGCCTCCTCAGCCATCTTCTGTTGGCGGTGGTGGTTGGCTCTGCGTTCTTCTTCACTGCTCTCTACTTCTGCTTGAGGTTCGAGTTCGTAACTGCTGGCGATGTTTACTGGCATCTTGTCACTATTTTACTAAACTTGTCTCCCAGCCATCGTATTGTGCTCCATAGGCTCTTCCTTTATCGATTAGAGAGAGTGTTAGGCTATCAATGTCATAATAGAATGGAGCATCAATACGATAGAACTTCAAACCAAACGTCAATGGAGCATTTTCAAGTTCTACCTCTTGTAGTTTTTGAAAACCCTCTTTTTCGATCTCTTCTAAAAAACTCGCGCGTGCATCACTGCTTTCAAAATAGATCTTATGCTCTATTGCTCTAGGTGTTTTTAATGTGTCACCCTCTTCTTGTAGTTGTTTACACGTGTGGTGATTTTGTATGATCTGCCACTCTATATCAGTAGGAAAAAGAAGTTTTTGATAGACCTCCCATTCCATATCCATACGTGAACCACTTTCAAAGCTATATTCTTCAAAATACTTTGCTGCAGCATTAACAGTGTCACCCCATTCAAAATCAAGCTTAAGATAGTAAATGAAATTAATTTCACCTTGTGTAATGATACGACCAATATACTTCCCCGCACGATATCGGAGCGACTCCATTTCCAAACGGTCTTCAATAAAACCGACATCATCTTGTTCATCCTTAGAGACAAGACCCTCTGCTGTTGGTGCTTTTAGCTTTACCTTAGCAAAACCAACATACATATACTCCATATCAGGCACAAAATCAGCAACCTGTGCATTAAATGATACGAGGGCAGGATGCCCACCTATCGGTTTCATATACTCTTCCCAGTACTCTTGCATCTTCTCTCCTTATTCCATCTCTAGGCTCATGAGAAACATGTCTTCACCATCAACCACATTAACATTAATACTCTGACATTTTGGACAACAGTAATGTGCTGCATCCAACTCCGACGTCTCACCACAATCGCTACAACTTATTGTCAAGGGTTGAATATTCATAATAAACTCAGCCCCTTTAGTCACTCCAGACTCTTTAAATGTGTTAAATGCTATCTCCAATAAATGAGGCTCAACACCACTCATCACACCTATTTTAACGATCACTTTAGTAATCTGTGTTGCCTCATTAGCTTCTGCTATCTCTTCACACTGTACTAATAGTGCTTGCACTATACTGTATTCATGCATGTCTCTCCTTCTGTTTTAGTCTCTGTGGCGTTTGCGTTGGACATTGTTTATAGACGAAGTCATGTCGAAGCTGATGAAAAGAACTTTGTGAGTCCCAAAATTCAGGATGCATCCGATTAAGCTCTTGTTGATGTAACTGTTCTATAAGTGTGGCATCTTCCTCAAGTCTATCGCGTTTTGCATCGAGTTGTTCATACCAACTATCTTCATCCTCACACAAGGCATGACAGAAATGGTGTAATTCTTTTTCAAAGTGTTCAGAGTACTCTGGAAGCACCTTGTCTATCATCCCTATTGCTACTGCTTCTTTGGTCACAAGAGGCAGTGCTTCATCCAAAATTTTTTCCGCTTGTTCTCTACCAATACGTTTTGGTAGCGTGTAGGTATGAAATTCACTGCCACTAAGTCCTAGTGTCTTATAATGGGGGTTTAGTACCACCCCTTCTCTTACCAACACATAGTCACAGGCAAGTCCAAAGAAAAGACCACCTGCTCCTGCACCCCCTCTTATAGCTGCAACTGTTAAAAATTCATCACTTAAAAGTAGTGCTCGAACCATGTCATTCATAGCATTAATATTACTCCACCCATCTTCTCCTGGTTTTTTAGAGTCTTCTAAAATATTAAGATGAATGCCATTGGAAAAAAACTCTTTGCCACCCATGAGTACCAAGACCTTGCAACGCTCTTTCATCGACTCAATAGCATATTTAAGTCGTATAGACTGTTCAGCACTAAAAGCACCGTTTAGAAAGTCAAAATAAAGGTACGCTACCTCGCCTATAATCTTAAGAGAGATCTCATGAAATCCAGAAGCTTTCCCTTCACTGATAAGAGGAATACGCTCCTCTCTAACACCTCTAAGACGCTCTTTCAGAGTATAGGTGGCTGGAAGTTTAAAATATCCCTCTTTTTTGAGATGTGATATCCACACGGCTCCATCACTTGTCTTTAGACAGATAGCACCATCTCTTTTAGCAAAAATTTCTTTGAGAGATGCTTTGAGATAGTTTTCATAAAGCCGTCCTTTTTGTAAAAAATGCTCTTTATGCACTCCAAAAAGATAAACTTCTTCTCCTAGTAAAATATCAAGTAAACCAGGGTGGCTATCCGCCGCATGAACCTTCCTTATAATCTCTTGCGTAGAGTCCTTTAACCAATCTATGGCTCTATCTGACTGCTGTAGTACTGCATGCATTGGAGTACTTAACTGCTTTTCAGCTCTTAAAGTGTCTTGTTGAAACTGTTTTAAGAGTGTGCGCACCGCTTTTGAAGCAGCAGAATTTACCTCTTTTCGGTAAAGGGCTGACTTCTTAACAAAGCGCATAGAAAAGTGCTCTTGAACATAAATATCTCCTCCATCAAACTCTCCATTTGCCTTAATAATACAGACACCCCAATCGCTCTTTTTCTCCAATAAAGCATGATCAAGTGCATGTGGCCCTTTGTCTCCCAAGATACCAGGATGAACAATAAAAGTTGGGATAGAATCATAGATAGCAGCAGGTATAAAACGGGTAAGATAGGGAGCGATAATAATATCTGGTTGAAAATGTTTCACTTCATCAATCATCGCTTTATTACTAGTTGCGAGCACAACAGAGACAAGATGATCTGCTTGACGACACTCACAATAGATACGTTGACTCAGCCCATTAAACACGGTGACTATCAATAAAATGCGCACCTTGTATCTCCTAACAGATACGTGGAAGTAACTCACCTGTAGGTAAGTCTAGAAAGCGTTTTGTTCCATAAGAGCTATTTAAAACGACTTTCTCTGGATATTGATCGGTGACTGATCCGATAATCGTTGCGTTTTCAGAGTTACTAAAACCATGTAATACTTCCATGGATTTTTGCACATCTTCTTTTTTAACGGCCAAGACAAAGGTACCTTCATTGGCTAAATTAACAGCTTCAAAGCCCAACATTTCACAGATCCCTTTCACCTCTTCTGAAACAGGGATATCTTCTTCGTTAACTTCTATACAGACCTTAGACTGTTGTGACCACTCATTTAAGACAGCAGAAACACCACCACGTGTCGCATCACGCATGGCCGTGATATTTACACCAGCAGCAAGTAAAGCTTCCACCTGAAGGTACAGTGATGCACAGTCACTTTGGAGATCAGTTGTTAATTCTATCCCTTCTCTTGCAGCAAATATAGCTGCACCATGACGACCAAGATCACGTGACACAATAATTGTATCATCTGAAGATATAAGATTTGAGCTAATACCCTTTTTCTGGATCTCTCCAATACCTGTAGTGTTAATAAAGATCTTGTCAACACTACCTTTAGGTACGACTTTTGTGTCACCACTGACAACAATAGCACCATTCACTTCAAGTTCTTTTTTCATGGAACGCACAATCTTCTCAAGTTCTCTAATAGAGAAACCCTCTTCAATGATGACTGAACATGTCAAATACTTTGGCTTCGCACCCATCATAGCAAGATCATTACAGGTACCACAAACGGCTAGTTTGCCTATATCTCCACCTGGAAAGAAGAGAGGTGAAACGGTAAAAGAATCTGTAGAGAAAGCGAGCTCACCACCATGAATAACTGCAGCATCTTCACTTTTTTCTAAAATCTCATTTTTAAAAGCTCGGTAAAAAACTTTTGAGATAAGTTCATTGTTCTCTAGTCCACCATTACCATGGGCTAATGTTACAGTTTTGTTCATGATATCAGATTCCCATATTTATAATAGGCGGCACAAGAGCCTTCGCTACTGACCATACAACTACCAAGAGGTGAACTTGGCTTACATGCTGTACCAAATATAGTACATTCAGGTGGAGATGCCATTCCTCTCAATATATCGCCACAAATACACAGTTTATGATCTTCGATCTCTTCTGTAGGCAAAATTTCCTTATAGATCTTCTCTGCATCAAGTTCTGCATACTCTGTACGTAGTTTATAGCCACTTTCAGGCACATTACCTAAACCTCTCCATTTAAATAAGTCTGCTTTTTCAAAGTACTTTTCAATCAGTTCCTGTGCTTTGAGGTTACCTTCTTGAGTAACAGAACGTTTATATTCGATCTCCAGTTCACAACGTCCCTCGACAAATTGACGTACAACCATGAGTACTGCTTCCATGACATCTACCGGTTCAAAACCAGCTACAACGACAGGACGAGCATATGCTTTTGGAAACTTATCATAGATCTTTGAACCCGTGATTACACTGACATGACTTGGCCCTAAGAAAGCATCAATTCTATTGTTGTAACTGTCCACATGCTCATCACGCGAATCAATAAGTTCTACCATCACTTCCGGAACAGTTACATGGTTGATATGAAAAAGTATGTTAGTAATCTTACGTTTACGAACCACATCAATCAGTGCTGCTGTCATTGGTGTTGTTGTCTCAAAGCCTATAGCAAAGAAGATCACTTTTTTTTCTGGATTCTCTGTCGCAATTTTAAGTGTATCAAGTGGAGAGTAGACAAAACGTACATCTGCACCTTTAGCTCTAGCGTCTTGTAGAGACCCTTTACTACCAGGAACCTTGATCATATCGCCTAGTGTCACCAAGATAACATTCTCTTGTTGTGAAAGAATATATGCGTGATCGATTCGCTCCTTAGGCATAATACAGACAGGGCAACCTGGACCATGTATAAAGTTGATATTATCAGGCATTAATTGTGGCAGACCATACTTCATTATAGAGTGGGTATGACCTCCACACACTTCCATGATGTTAATGGGCTTAGAAAGCTTTTTTGCCTCCTCTGCTATAAGACGTGAAAGCCCTTTGATGACCTTAGGGTCACGAAAACCATCATACAGGTCTTTGAGCTTTAATGCCTCCATCAACTACCCCTATTTTCACAGTTGTCGTCTTCAAGCACTAGGTTTTTTCTGTCCTCTTCATCCATTTTTTCTAAAATTTCATTATAGACTTTGAGCGATTCCAATGCATCCTCTTCACTAATTTTGTTCATCACAAAACCAATATGTATCAGTACGTAATCACCAAGCTGAATATCTTCATGTTCTACCAGTTCAAGACCAGCTTCTCTTGTAACCCCCATAGTATCTACTACTGCAGTATTGCGTTCTTTATCAATCTTGACAACTTTTGATGGAATAGAAAGACACATGTTTACGCCCTCATCTTTCGTTTAAATTCTATCCACTCTATTACCCGCAGCACAGAATCCTTGTCTTTGATATTGACTTCAAGGATATCAACACCCGGCTTGATCTTTCTTGCTTCTGCCTTCTCATGCTCTAAGTCATAATCAAAATGTTCGATTAAATCTGTCTTAGTAATCAAAATAAGATCTGCTTGTCTAAACATTACTGGATACTTTTCAATCTTGTCACTTCCCTCTGGAATAGAGACCAGAACAATATTCAAATGTGATCCAACATCATAGCTTGCAGGGCAAACAAGGTTACCTACATTTTCGATAAAGCAGACATCTAGTTCTTTAAGTGGCATATCATGAAGACCCTGATGTACCATAAAAGCATCAAGGTGACACGCACTTCCGGTCTGTATCTGATATGCTGGAATCCCTTTGGACTTAATGCGATCTGCGTCACGACTGGTCTCAAGGTCTCCTTCAATAACACCAAACTTAAAGTTTGCCAAATCAGCCATATGTTCCAACAGTGTTGTCTTCCCACTGCCCGGACTACTCATCAAGTTGATCGACAAGACACCATGGTTTTCAAAATGCGAACGGTTATGCGCTGCCTCATGGTTATTCTTATCTAAGATCTTCGTAATGACTGAAATGGTCTTAGCATCATTTAACTGTGGGTTATGATGTAAGGTCTCATGTGCAGCCTGATGATCGTGAGAATGGTTATGATCGTGATGATCATGAGTATGTTCGTGAGTATGGACGTGATCTGTTATTGAACAACCGCAATCTTGACACATATTTATTCCTTATTTTTAATTATGCCAGTAACATCTGGCTACCAACTACAACAGAGACAAGACCTGCTGTAGCGAATGTGATCCGAACATTACGGACAGAACTTAAAAAGTGTTGGTTAAGATAAAGTAACAATACCCCAAAACTCATAAAAACAAGTGAAACACCAGCGACAAAGGCTAAAACCATTGACCATTCTATGGTGGTAGTGTTCAACATACCCAATGTCACTAACATACCACGAACACCACCAATACCCATCAACGCTCCTATACTCATAGCAGAAGCAGCCGAAACTTTCCCTTCATTATGATTGTGACTTTTCCCAAAGTATATGTGTATATGTTCTTTTCCTTCATGCATGTGTTTGTTGAGCTGAATTCTATTTGATAAGACCATATAAAGCAGGTAAATTCCCATAGCGATAATCACTGTTGAAGAGATTACATCACCATATGCCGTAATCTCTTCAGAGATCATATAAGTCTGCATTAGTTTAGCAAAAACAAATAACATCAGACCATGTCCAAAAGCGAACATCAGTGTAATCAACATCGTTTTCTTCATAGACTTACCAATAGAAAAATCTGCAATAGCAGTTAAGTGGTCCGGTCCAAAAGCATGTAAGACGCCGTACCAAAAAATAATAAGTAGTCCCAACTCCATAATTTATCCTCACACATAATGAATGTTTATTCAGTTTTAAAAATCTTATAGTATATTATGTAAAATAAAGCTAAAACATCTAATTTGTTATCTAGTTTTAGGACTATAAAGTCATCGTTGTGAAGGAAAAGTGTTATGCAATGGAGTACACACTGTATTTACTGTTACAATCCTCTTTATAAACTCAAAGATGGCATGTTAAAGTGCAGTAATTGTAAAAAAAAGTATAGTCCCAAAAAAGTAAATAAGATCTTGACCCTGATGGATGCTTTTTATGAAAATGAAAGTGCTCTGAACCTCTCCAAACGACTTCGTCTCTCTTATGCTTCTGTGCAGAGATATTATGAACATTTTAGACATCTTTGTGCACATATTTGTGAAAGTGAGTACACGCATGTTCGTGAACGAAACTGTGAATATGAAGAGTACTTTTATCTTGAGCACTCAAAACAACGTGATAAACAAGCGGTCTTTGATGCTCAGAACTTTTTGAGTTTTGATTATCAAGGTCACATTTATAATATTGTTATGCCTTCACTTCAAAAATACAAACCACAGTTTGTTGAAGATAACCTTGAAGATGTCTATGATAAAAGTTTTTCAAAATTCAAACGTAAAAGTAGAATTATCAAACTCTCTTCACATCATAATAAGATCGTCAGGTTTTGGGAATATTTTGAAACAGTAATATTACACTATAAAGGGATTCCCAAAGATCTTTTTCCACTCTATCTCAAGGAGATGGAGTTTAAGTTCAACCACACAAAAGAGGAGTCTCTAAACATTTTAGAGTCCGCCTATTTTAGAGAGGAGATAATATGAGTCATAATAACCTAGCTGTTTTAGGCGTAGGAAACATCCTTGAAAAAGATGATGGTGTTGCTATCTATGCAACACGCTATTTAGAAGAAAACTTTGATTTTATGCCCAAGGTAGAGATCATCAATGGTGGTGTTGAAGGGATCAACTTACTTAACTTCTTTATGGAGTATCCGCAGATCCTCATTCTTGATGCTATTGAACTTGATGATGAAGCAGGAAGTATCTATCATATTCCTTCTGAAGAGCTTACGGGCTATGGCCTCAATACAGGTGGTGCCCATGAAGTAGGTGTGATTCAGTGTATTGATATGCTTGAACTTATGGATAAGCCACTACCAAAATCTTCTATTTTAGGTATAGTTCCTGAGCATGTAGAAGTTTTTATTGGACTTAGTGATACGATCACTAAACACTTTGAGACTTATATTACTACTATTATTCAGATTATTGAAGCAGAAGGAATCACTGTACATAAACATAAAAACATCATCTCTCTTAAAGAGATCATCACAACATTTAAAGATCCTAAACGTGCTTAAAATCCACGCTCATGCTCTATGCTTGGATTAGCAAAATTATAGAGGATCTCATCTAGAGACATTCCTTCTTTTTTGGCTTCTACCTTAATACCAGCCTCTGTTATAAGCGTTAAAACTGTACTAATATAACTATCCCACTGCACTACCATGCTTGGACTCAAGCTAACTTCAACAGCTACAATATCTTCAGGGACCATACTAACAACCGTTGTCTCCGCCATCCGCTCACTCAATGAACAGATCTGTAACATCTCAGCAATCTCTACTTCATTGGCAGTTTTTTTGATAAGGTCACCCTCTAAAAACTCATCACAACTTTTCACTGTGATCTCGCCAAATGCTTTTGTATCATCTGATGCTGTGTTTACGATAATCACTTGTTCATACTCTTGAAGCAGTGGCATAAGCTTAAAACCTAAGGTTCCCCCATCTACAATCGATATTTCTGGTGTAAACAGATAGTTTTCTTTAATGTACTTTACAGCATAAAGACCTAAGCCTTCATCTTTAAAAAAAGCGTTTCCTGAACCGATCAAAGCTAATGTATTATTCATTTTTTTCCTTTTTTTTATGGAGTGCATAGTAGAGTTGTCCTAATGCAATACCTCCATCATTGATGGCAGTGACAGAAGGTATATAATATCTTATTTCATGGGTATTCAATGCACTAATAACTCGCTCTAAAAGATACTGATTTTGAAAAACACCACCACTAAGTATCACAGGAAATTCTGGATACCTTTGTGCAATTTCAATGATCATACGTGTTAATGTATTCATAAAACGTGCTGCAATTAACTTCGGATCTTTCTCTTGTAAAATCTCGGCTATAAGTGATTTAAATGAGATAACTTCACCTTCTAAGGCAAATGGATAATAGCTCTCGTCGCGATGACGATTAGCCTGCTGTTCTAACATCAGACCACTTTCTCCTTCGTAGCTCAGAGTTTGAACAATCCCTGATAGTGATGCAACAGCATCAAAAAGGCGCCCAATAGAGCTACTAAGAGGAGCATTGATCTCACGTTCATACATCTTGTGCATGGTTCGAATCTGCGCTTCGTCAAATGCCAGACAAGCTGGGTTATCCATCATCATGATCTCTTCAATGGTATAGAGTTCAAAAAGTATAGCTAATGCAACTCTTTTAGGTTCTTTAACCGCTTTTTCGCCACCAATAAGACGGAAAGTCTGCAGATGATGAAGACGCTGATAATTTTGGGAATCGGCAAGTAAAACTTCGCCTCCCCACAATGTACCATCGTCACCATAGCCAGTACCATCAAAACAAAATGCCAAAACTTTTTCATCTAATTCATATTCAGCCATGCAGCTTAACGTATGCGCGTAATGGTGCTGTAACTCAATCAACTCAATATTTGATCCAGCACTACTTAACGCTTTAGCCCACTTATGACTCTCATAGCCAGGATGTTTATCACACACAATAACCTTAGGTTTGATGTCGTAGAACTGTTGGTAATCTGCTATCGTCTGTTTAAAATTATCGACCGCCTCAATACCAACTAGATCACCAATATGAGGTGAAACTACCATATGTTTGTCAAAAGCTAAGGCAATTGTATTTTTTTGGTTTGCACCAACTGCAAGAATCGCTTGTTTTACTCTCTTTTTCAAGCTAAAGCTCAAAGGTGCGTACCCCCTTGCAACGCGCATAGAGAGTAGATGGTTATTTGCCAGCATCTTAACACTATCATCACAAGCATGTTCAATCTTACGATCATAATCGAGTACAGCATAAACAAGATGCGACAACTTAGCAAGAACCTCTTTAGCATCTGTGAGTATCGGTGTATCACTCATATTAGCACTGGTAGCCACGATAGGTCGCTGTAGTTTTTCTAAAAGAAGCTGGTGCAGGGGTGTATAAGCGAGAAATGCGCCAACCTTATCAATACCAGGAGCCACAGAAGGTGCTAAAGTCATTTGAATTGTTTTTTTTAGTAGCACAATAGGTCTTTGGATAGAGGTTAAAAGTGTAGACTCTACTTCTGAAACAAGTAACTCTTTTTTCAGAACACTAAGATCTTTAAAAAGAACAGCAAGCGGTTTAGAGACACGACGTTTATTTAAACGTAATGTATTGACAGCAGCTTCATTGGTCGCGTCACAGACAATATGAAATCCACCTACACCTTTAATAGCAACACTTTTGCCATCTTTTATTAACTGACTTATCTTGGCGATGGCTTCATCACCTTCGGCTACGTGATTGCCCTTAAGGTCTAACATTAAGAGAGAAGGACCGCATTCGTAACAACTAATAGGCTGTGCGTGATAACGACGGTTCATAGGGTCATCATACTCTTTTTGACACGTAGGGCACATAACAAAAGGTGCCATAGTTGTGTTTGGACGATCATAAGGTAGTGTTTGAATAATGCTATAGCGTGGTCCACAGTCCGTACAGTTTATAAAAGGATATTTGTATCGCCTATTTTCAGGATCATTCATCTCCGCTTCACAAGCGCTACATAGTGCTACATCAGCGGGGAGCATGGTTGTGTGACTACTGTTTTTAGAGTCTACAATACGAAAACCAAGACTACCGCTCAGAGGTATCACTTGCTTTTGTATACTATCTACTCTAGCAAGAGGAGGTAACTCTTTTTCTAAGGCATCAAAAAAATCTTCGAGTTTTACTTCATCCGCTTCTATTTCTATATGAACACCATCTCCATCATTACGCACAAAACCATGTAGTTTATATCTTTGTGCTAGCTGGTAGATGTAGGGACGAAATCCAACACCCTGCACAATACCACTGATATGAAGATGATAACGTTTAGAGGTATGCTCCACCGACAACGGCATTCTCCTGACCTATAGGATAGTTAATGTTCATTAACGGTGGAGTCTGCTTTAAATTACGTTGCATTCGTGAAAAGAGAGACTGATTAGCAAAATGTGAACCACATAGTATCACTGTCTCTGCTTTGGTCTTGCCTCTAAGCTCTTGCAAAAGTTCACTAAAGTAATCTCCAAACGACTCAAAGATAGAATAGCTTAGTATAGAAGTACTTACATCAGCTAGTTGAAAACTAATGATACTTGCTAAAAATGCTACATGATCAAAACGATTATCTTTGACATGTGTATCGATCTGTATACCACCCTTTCCAACAAAACGCATTGCTTCTTTTGTCACACCACGCATACTTTTGTCCTTAAGATCAAGTAATATAGCCACCGCTTCAAAGAGCTTTACATCATCACGCTGTTGAAGTGCAAGTAACTTGGCATAAACTTCTGGACGTTTCTCCTCCAAGTTCGTGACAAGACGATCAGATCCATCTCTAAGTTGTCGCATCTGCTCAATTAAAATTTTAGGGTCAAAACGAATCGGTGGTACAATACGGATCACTTTTTTACCATCATAATAGAGAAAAGAGGGCTCTTCATCAAAATAAGCACCTACACATTTTTTACCAAAATATTGGTGTTCTGCAACCACAGACATAAATGAAGCTTCATCTTGAGCCATAACATACTGTGAAGAGTGATACTGTGTCTGAGCATCCTCTCCTTCTAAAACATTGGCATGTTTCACAGTAACAGAGTCAAAACGCTCCATCTTATCAAAGAGTAGTCTTCCATGACCTTGCACACCAACTAGACCGTGAGCCACGCTCAATAGGTCCTCATTAACTAATGGGGCCAGTGAGGGAAAACTAACCCGCTCACCTTCAGCAATAAACTGTACATCTTTATTTAAGAACAGTCGCATATCACTCTGAGTGGAAACTTCTAGATCGTAATCCATCAATATGTCAGCATCAGTAGTTTCATCTGCCACTTCATAACTACAGTAATCTACCCCTAGTTTTTGAAGTTCTGCTCCTAAAAGAATAGTAAAACCCTCATCCGGATACTTTGCATATACTGTCGCACCAAAACCTTCTTTTAGTGATTCATCTTTCACTGCAACATTTAAAATAGGACGTTCTATACTCAAGAGTGCATTGAACTCTTCTGTAATCAAAGAGAGATAATCTGTGATTTTTGATGCGTTTATCATCATCAAAATAGAGTCATCTCCTGCTATTTCAGCAAGATAAAAAAGGCGATACCCCATCGTCGTTTTGATCAATACTTTTTTGTTATCATTAATTGCTTTTGCCGCTACCTCAAACATGGTTCTAAAACTACCCGCATCATTCGCATAACGTTCATTCTCTTTATTGACAAGACGTACAGGCACCCCACAGGTATGGCAACTGTTTGTAACGTGCTTCTCTTTGATACCCTTTGTCTTTAACTCATCTTCACATGCCTCACAAGCACGTACAAACTTAAAAGAGGTATTGATACGTTCATACGGATATTTTCTAACAAAACTCTCATTGGCACCACAATGCGTACAAGATGTGAATGGATAATAATAACGACGTGAAGCTGGATCAAAAAGCTCTTTCTGACAAGAGGGACAAAGACCAAGACTTAATGTAAACAGCTGCTCAAAGTCAGGTAGTTCTGTCGGTTCACCATCTAAGTCATAATGTGTGCTTCCTGTTAAAAAGCAAGAGGCGGGAAGCTGCTGTGCGATTGTCTCAAGACATATCTGAAGATCTGGATGTTCTGAAGCAAAGGCACAAATGATTTTTCCTTTTTGCTGTACAACTTTGGAAGGTATTTCGTGTGCTCTAATAAGAGAGATAAGATAGTTTTTAATATAAGGTTGTGTCGAACTCGTCTGAATCTCTAATACAAATGCCATGATGATCCTTTAGGAAAAGTACCGGGGAAACCCCGGGGAAATAAAACGCTTTGAAAGTTTTAGTTGAAGAT
>JAJRVE010000056.1 GCA_024277445.1 Campylobacterales bacterium | reverse complement strand
TTATGCGAGACTCTTTTTAGGACACATTGTTCGTATGCAAGAGGAGATCGGGACGGGTGGTGCTGGTTTTCGTTATATCTACGCCTCTTTTTTACAAGAGACAGGAAAAATTCTTTCAAATGAGACACTTTTAGAAGCTTCAGAGATGATGACAGCAGTGGGTGACAGTTGGCGTGAATTTGCACTCCTGATCGCAAAGTCGATCCGTTCTAAAAAAAGTGAGATCGTTGACTTTGATGCTATTGCTAAAAAATTGGAATCTATTGCGGATGAAGAAGCCTTAGTTTATAAGAAACTTCTAACGGCTTTTTAATGATCAAGATAAACAATGTAGTCAAACGTTATGGTGAGAAGGTAGCACTAGATCACCTCTCATTAGAGATCAAAGAAGGTACAATTTTTGGACTTCTTGGACCCAATGGTGCCGGTAAGACAACACTCATTTCTATCTTAAATGGTTTGACAAAGTACAATGAAGGTGAGGTCACTGTTTTTGATCTTCCTTTAGTCGAGAACTTGACGGCTATCCGTAAACGCTGTGCTTTGATCCCTCAGACCCTCGCTTTTTATGAGAACTTGACGGTGATAGAGAACCTTAACTTCTTTGGTGGAATCCAAAATATTCCCTCTGCAACACTCAAAAAAAACATCGCGTACGCCGTAGAGACAAACCGTTTAGGTTCGATGCTTAAGCAAAAAGCATCAACACTCTCTGGTGGTCAAAAACGCCGTCTCAACATTGCTATCGGTCTGCTTAATGACCCGGACATCCTCTTTTTTGATGAACCAACGGTAGGAATTGATCCTGAATCACGTAATGAGATCTTAGAGACCATCATCTCCTTTAAAAATGAGAATAAAACTGTGGTCTACACCTCTCACTATATGCCTGAGATCGAGAAGATCTGTGATGAGGTAGCGATTATTAATGCCGGAAAGATCATTAAGCAAGGTACCTTAGAGAGTATGCTGAGTAATGAAAATGCAGATCAACTTGTGATTGAAATCTATGAAAACACAATGGAAAAACTACAAGTTACTTGCGCGAAGATGGCTGAACTGAGCATCATAGATGAGAGTAGTTTGATGTTATATGGTAAAGATAACAAGATCGTGTCAGAGGCTTTAGCGGTCTTGGAGAATGAGAAGATTAACATCAAAACCATCCGTTATGGGACAACAACGCTAGAGTCACTCTTTATTGGTTTGACCTCAAAAGGACGCCAAGATGTTTAAAGCGATGCTGATCAAGGAGTTTTTACTGGTCCTACGTGACAAACATGCTTTGGCAGCACTGTTTGTGATGCCAGCAGTTTTTATTTTGATTATGTCCTTGGCACTTAAAGATGTTTTCAATGAAGATAAGGCGCTGATAGAATACGCCGTCGTGGATAGAGATAATTCTCTAGAGAGCTATGCTCTTCTCTCTAAGTTTCGCAGTAATAAGATGATGACAGAACACAATGTCAGTGAAAATTTTGGCAAGCCAAAAGAGGAAGGGGTGCAGTTTATTGTAGTCATTCCAAAAGGGTTTAAGTCACAATTTTCTGAGAATGAGGCGAACAGTACAGCACTTCAGATAGAGGTAGCATCGGACATTGGACAGAGCCATCTTATGCTCTTTAAGACACAGATACTTAGTAGTGTGATGCAGGTACGCTTGGACATGCTCAACCTGTCGCATGAGATGCAAGATCATCGTGATGGCAAAGTATCTAAAAAAATAGCCTTTGATGAAAAGAGCATGATGAAGATCCATTATGCTGCGCTTGATGAAGATGAAAAACCGACATCCACTCAACAGAGTGTTCCTTCATGGATTGTCTTTGGTCTCTTTTTTGTCATCATACCGATGTCAACGATCTTTATCAGTGAGCGCAAACAGAACACCTTGATGCGTTTGAGCACGATGAACGTCTCTTTACCTGTGCTCTTTGGCGGAAAGATCATCCCCTATATGTTGATCAACCAGCTTCAGGTCTGGGTGATGATTGCAGTGGGGATGTTTGTGGTTCCGCTTTTTGGAGCAGCACCACTTACTATTGGTGGTGACATCAGTGCCTTGGTAGCTATCTCTGTGGCCTTGAGTATCTCAGCGATCGGTCTTTCGATCTTGATTGCGACCGTGGTTGACAGTGTGGAACAGGCGACGACGATAGGTGGTATCATTAACATCTTACTAGGCGCGATTGGTGGGGTGATGGTACCTAAGTTCGTTATGCCTGAGTTCATGCGCGACTTTGCCAATGTCTCACCGATGTCCTGGGGGCTTGAAGGCTTTTTGGATGTCTTTTTGCGACGCGGTACACTCAGTGATGTGATGTACGAAGTGGTAGGACTTCTACTTTTTGGTTTGGTATCACTAAGCCTTGCTGCGATAATATTTAACTATAAGATAAGGAGAGTAGCATGATAGGTTCTCAAGATGAGGCGTTAAAATTACGACTAAAGACAATGATCATAGAAGAGTGTGAAAAAGATGATATAGAGCCCGAAGCGATTGCGGATGATGTAGAATTATTTTCAGATGCGAGTGGTCTGGAGCTGGACTCATTGGATGCACTTCAAATTTCAATGGGTTTACAGACACAATTTAAAATTCGTTTGGGTGATTCTAAAGATTTTCGTCGTGTTGTGACAACGATCAATAACCTTGCTGACTATGTTCAGCCTGAGTAAAAGTAGCCCAGTTTAATGATCACACTACTTGGCGGCGAGATACTTAGTGCCTTAGGTGATAAAGAGAAGCGCCTGAAGCATCTCTCTGACGGAACCTATGGTAGTGTTAAAAAAGAGATGACGAGCATCATGGATGAACGGCTCTCTTTTGACTACTATAGTATTGATGAAGAATCACGTAATAGCGCACTCTCTATTCCCTTGACTTATCTAGAAAAGGTCGTACAAAAGTCGATTGATAAACTAGACTTAAATGCAGATGATTTGAGTCGATGTGGACTCTTTTTAGGAAGTGCTTCTAATGATCTCTCTTTGAGCCTTCCGTTAGGACAAAACTATGATAACTCTCAAGTTGAGACAGTAGATTGTGAACGCATTGGCAACGGTTATTATGCAGAACATCTGAGCAGACACTTTGGTCTGCATGATTTTTCTATGACCTATAACACCGCCTGTACATCAAGTGCAAATGCAGTTATAGATGCGGCTTCCATGTTAGAAGCTAAGGTAATCGATTATGCCCTTGTGATAGGGTTTGAGATGTTTGCACCCATCTCCTTTGAAGGCTTTGTGGCGATGCAGTTACTCTCACCTGAAAAGATAGCCCCTTTTGACAAAAACAGATCAGGTATTAACCTAGGAGAGGCTATCAGTGCGCTTTTTATGAGTCGTGATGATATTGCTCCCTCACGCTGGTCGTTTGAAGGGGGATCTAGCAATTGTGAGACCCATAGTGTGACAGGAGCCAATCCTAATGGCGTTGGGATAGCTGCGGTTATTTCAGAAGCATTACGCGATGCAGATATAGAGAGCAGTGCTATCTGTGCTGTTAAAGCACATGGAACAGCGAGTGCTTTAAATGATGAAGCAGAGATCAATGGGATGAAAAAGGTCTTTAGCAGTGCTCCTGACTTTTTTTCACTCAAACCTTATATTGGGCATACCTTAGGCAGTTGTGGTGCGAGTGAACTGCTCTTAACGATGGAGTGTGTTGATGCTGGCTTCATTCCAGCTACGCCAAACTTTAAAATAGGTGATGACGCCTTGAAGTGGGCACCTTTAAAAGAGAAAAGATCATGTACTCATGGTCATTTTATGTTGAACTATTTTGGGTTTGGTGGTAATAATACCTCTTTTGTCATCTCAAAGGCCGCACAATGATCTATATCCATAAGATAGGTAGTGTCAACCGAAAAGAGCGTGAAGAGCTGGACATAAAAGCAGCGTGGAAAGCAATCTCCCCTAAGATGATTAGACGTACAGATCGCTTTATACAACTTGCACTTTTGGGTGCTTACCGTGCTGTTGAGGGGATGAAACTTGACAGTAATACAGCACTTTACATGGCTTCTGGGCAGGGAAACTTAGCAGTATTTAAACGCTTAAGAGATCAGCGTTACATCCATACGCAACCTCCTAACCCCGTTGACTTCATAAACTCTTTGAGCAACACATCCGGTTTTTATGTTGCACAGTATTTTGGGATTAATGGTAAAAACCTCAATATTTCACGTTTGG
>JAJRVE010000055.1 GCA_024277445.1 Campylobacterales bacterium | reverse complement strand
ATGTAAAACCGATTTTGGATAAACGCTGTGTAACCTGTCACTCTTGTTACAACTCCCCTTGTCAGTTAAAGTTGAGCTCTTTTGAGGGTGCTGATCGTGGTGCGACAAAAGAGTTGGTTTATAAGGTCGAACGTCTCTCAGCGCAAGCACCTACACGACTCTTTATGGATGCAAGCTCTACTCAAGAGTGGCGAACAAAAAGCTTCTTCTCCGTCACAGACAACAGTGCCAAGGATGGCTTTAACAACTCCACCATGGCGCATCTGCTTCAACAAAAGATGAAGAATCCTATCTCTAAAGGCGAATACCGTCCAGAGACGGATGAACTGACCTGTGCCAAAGATGGTGAAGAGTTAGCGGAATTTATAGATGAACATCCTAACCGTGGTATGCCTTATGGTTTTCCTTCTTTAACAAAAGAGGAGTACAGCATTGTACTTCACTGGCTACAACAAGGTGCCCATGGTCCAACACCTACGCAACAAGCTAAACTAGAGATGCCAAGTGCACCTGCGCAAGAGGCCATCAACAAATGGGAACACTTTTTAAACACTGAGGATGCTAAGCACCAACTCACCGCGCGCTATCTTTATGAGCACCTCTTCTTAGCGCACCTACACTTTCCTGAGGCGCCTACTGAGTTTTATGAGGTAGTTCGTTCGAAAACACCTGCTCCTCAGAAGATAGATGTTATTGCTACGGTTCGCCCGTTTGATGATCCTGGTGTTGAAAAGTTCTATTATCGTATTCGTAAGATCCACTCAACGATCGTCCATAAAACGCATATTATCTTTGAGATGGATGATCGTCAATTCAACACGATTAACAAACTATTTATTCAATCAAAGTGGATAGGTGAACCACATAAGATGGATTACGATGAAGTACGGAGTGCTAATCCTTTCTTAACGTATGCCCAAATCCCGACAGCGTCACGTTATCGTTTTCTACTCAATAACAGTGAGTACATCACACGAACCTTTATACGTGGTCCTGTTTGTAAGGGACAGATTGCCTTGAATGTTATCCATGATCACTTTTGGATCATGTTTATAGACCCAGAGCATGACTTGAGTATTCAAAATCCTCAGTTTTTGATTGATCAAGTGCAAAACTTAAGTATGCCGATAGAGAAGGGGAGTTCGATGGAGATCTTTAGTACCTTTAGTGATCGCTATCGAGAGCGCTATGAAAATTATATTCGTGCTAAACGTAAGACAATGGCAGATGCTAATAAACATCTTAATATAGAGTATATTTGGAAGGGCGATGTTGCTGAAGACAGTCCCATGTTAACGGTCTATCGTCACTACGATAGTGCGAGTGTTATACGTGGCGCTCGAGGTCGGTTTCCACGTACTATGTGGGTGATGGATTACCCACAGTTTGAACGTCTTTATTATGCCTTAGTTGCAGGTTTTGATGTTTTTGGAAACTTGGCACATCAGACAAATGTACGTCGATATATGGACTTTTTACGGGTAGAAGGCGAAATGAATTTTGCAGCTTTTATGCCACAAGATAAACGATATGACCTACTTCGATCATGGTATATTGGTGACAATGCATTTAAAGAGTATGAAGATCAAACCTTTCCTGTTGTCTCAGACATACACTATGTGACCTCCGATCCTAAGCGAGAGTTTGTGGAAAAGGTAGTGGACAGCCACCTTCTAAAAGCAACAAAGATTGGCTTTGATAACAACTATTTTCGTGCTGATGAAACGATGCCAAAAGTCTTACCAAAGCGTTATGACACTGATGAGGATTATCTTAAAGGGCTAAAGGTGGTCTCAAGACCAGGCACAGCCTTTATGAAGCTAATCAATGGGGCAAATTCGAACTTGGCGTATATTCGTATTATGCATAATGATGGAAGCGATAGCGTTATTTCAGTTGTCATTAACCGCTGGCATGACAATGTAAACTCTCTCTTTGGAGAAGAAGATAGACTCGATGCAAGTAAAGATACGGCAGACTTTATAGAGGGAAGTCTCGGCTCTTATCCTAACTTTTTCTTTGTGGTAAAAGAAGATGATCTTCCTGACTTTTTTGATATGCTAGAAAACTATGAAGATACGCCAGAGTATATTGCTAAGATATTACATTATGGAGTTGCACGAAGTGACTTGAACTTTTGGGAACATTATGACTGGTTCCAAGAACACTTTTATAAAGAAAAACCTCTGCAGTCGGGTATGTACGATCTTAACCGCTACTACTACCGCGCGTGGTAATATTACGCCACCAACTAAATACACAAAAACTCACGAGAGCGAGAAAAGGTAAGATTTGAACGAAGAGATACCAGGCCTAGCCGTAGCTAAGCCGAAAGATCTATTTGTTTGAAGATTGCCTCTTATCGCTCTCCCCGTAGGGTGAGGGTACTTTTGATAGGGTATTTGCTATTATTACAAAATAAATATATATCCGAAAACATAAGGTGTAAAATGAAAAAAATAATCATACTCTCCGCACTGTTGAGCTCACAACTATTGATGGCGGGTGAAGCGATTACACCAGGTGATGAGGCTTATTATAAAGTCGATCTTAATGGCAGTAACACGCAGTTTATCTTTTCTAAGAGTAGTAAGTATATGGCAGATGATCTTGCCAAGCGAGAAGCAGCGATGCACGCTGATTATGATAAATACTTTGGCTATAAGCTTGATGACACGCTACATGTCACCTTAGTCTCTAATCATAGTCAATTTCCAAACTCGTTTGCCGGCCAATCACCTCTAGTTCTTCAAGCACTTTATATGGGTGGGGCACAACTGCCTGACTACATGGCATCGAAGAGTTGGGCAGGTAACATTCTCTATCATGAAACAGCGCACAACTACCAAGGCAATCCAAAAGCAAGTTCTATAGCAAGAGGCTTACATACCATTTTTGGTAATGGTGTACTTCCTTTAACCTTAGGACCAATTCCTTTTCCAGCCTTTTCTGTTCCTAATGCCACAATCACTAGTTACCTGCTCGAAGGTAATGCGGTACTTAATGAGTCTTGGCATGGTAATGGTGGACGTCTCTATAACGGTTACTTAAAAGCCTTGACTATCGAGCAAGCTAAAGAGGGCAACATCAATCCTGCCTTCTTGTACAACCAAGACACTTTTGACTTCCCTTATGGTGAACGCACCTATATCTTAGGTGGTTTCTTCCAGTACTATCTTGCTAAGACCTATGGTCTAGACAAAGCTAACCTCTTCTTCTATAACAACTCAAAATCATGGTCATGGCCGTTTAGAACAAACAATGCATTTAAGATGACCTTTGGTGTTAACTTTGAACAAGCCATTAGTGACTATAACGCGTGGTTACTTGCTGAGGCAGAAGGATTTGTAGAGGCGAAGGGTGAACCTATTGCGACCTCTTTTCTCTTTAATCAGTTAGGCAACAGTTGTGATGAGATCTTTTTTAACACGCATGATGGCATCCAAGAACCAGAGCTTGTACGTCTTTATAAGAAGGACAAAGTAGTCACTAAAAAACGTGATAACTTTTTAGCAGGTCGTATGGTCAAACAACATGATGCCTACTACACAATGAACGCTACCAATACAAGTCCGATGTATATCACCCAAGGTCTTTTTGATGATGATGGTATGATCAAAGATGGCACCGATGGTAAGCTAATTTATGGTTATGTGAAAGATGGTGTACCTGTTTACGCAGATGCTGACATCTCAGGGATAGAACCACAGATCTTTGTAGGTGATACGTTCTACACTACTGCCAACTCTTCTGTTTTTATTGATAAAGATGACAACCTGTACTACTTTAAACGTGAAAATGGTACCCGTACGCTTTACAAAAACAAGCAAGCGATCTATCAGATGGATGATTTTTATGGCTTCCCAGTCGGTGTTGACTCTAAAGGGCGTGTTTACTTTACGGCTAACAGTGCTAAGGGTAGTTCACTGTACCGTGTGGATGAGCAGGGTCAAGCAGAACGTGTAAGTGATGCGGACAACGTTGTTGACGCACGTTTGATTGATGATGAAGAGGTGCTTATAGCCGCGGTAAATGGTAAAGAGTACTACTATGTTGTTAACAAGTTAAACCCAAAGCCTGAAGCACCGGTAGAGACACACCTCTTTTTTGAAAAAGAAGATTACTATCATAGTGACTCAAACTTTATAGCAGCATCAAAACTACCAGATGCAAACTTGAGTATGGAAGATGGATACTACAGTCCACTTAATCTACATTACTCAAACAGTGCTCTTGGGGTAGGTAGTGCTAAGAATGAAGATGATGAAAGTGTCTTTACCTATGATGTGAGTATGCACTTTGCTGATCCTATGCTGACTAATACGCTTGATCTTTTTGTAAAGAGTGGTGTTGATGAACTTGGACTTTATGGTATGACCTACACAAACAACCGTCACCTTGTAGAGTTTGCAGGAACAGTTTATGGTGTGTATGGTGCAGGTAAAGATGATAATATTACACGTCGTACCTACAACGAAAACAACCAAACATGGAGTAAAGAGTTTGATACTCCAATAGAGAGTCGTGATTATGGTTTCAGTGTCTCTGCTAGACTTCCTGTCTATCAACACGGTTATCGTTCAGCAGACCTTGCGGTTAGTTACTACCAAGATTATGATGATAACAACCGTGAGCCTTTAGTAGTTAGTGGACATGTTTCACAGTTTGAGCAGTATGCGGTAGCAACCGATCCTGCCTTCTATCATAGCCTTTCACTCTTTGGTACCCTTGATCGTGGCGATGTTGCCTTTGGTGGAGACTACGCACTTTCACACTCACTTCCTTGGAAGATGTATGTGGGGATGAAGCTCAAAGGGGTACATACCAACTTTGATGGTAACGTTAGTAATGACGAAGACTATACACGCGGTATTAAGTTTACACCATTTCAGACGGATGTAGTGGGTGATCCTTCTGTTGTTGTGATGAAAAACCTTCGTTACTCACGCTCTGTCAAACAAGCAATGGTTGGAGGGGTAAACTTTGCAAAACAGTTTGATGGTCGTCTGCTCTTCTTTACCTTCCCTGTATCGTTAGTGCGTGAAAAGTTTTATGCTAGCTATAACTACTATGATGTGGTTGATTTTGGACAGTCAACACGTGACTTTAGCACTCACTCCAAGTTTAATGAATATACAGCCGGAGTTAACTTCGAGTTTAGAGTCTTAAACTTTATGCCAATTCCTTTAAATATAGAATATGTATATAATAAAGAGGCATGTGATGAGCAAACTGCAGATGGAGAAAAGTGTGATGCAGGTCGCATCGGGTTTGGAACAGGGTTGACATTCTAATTAACTAACGCTTGTACCAAGATCGCTTGGTATGAGAACACGGTGTTTACCACCGTACGCTTAACTTCTTTATTTACACTAAGCTCTGTATCCAATACGGAGCATTTCGTTGCTCCGCTTTCACGCTTGTCGTGCCACCATGACCAGGATAGACAGTCTTATCAAAGTCTAGCGTCATAAAACGTTTTAGTGAAGTCGCCATATCTTCAGGCGAGGACATAGGGAAGTCTGTTCTTCCTATACTACGTTCAAATATAAAATCCCCACTAAACATCGCATCACCTATCTCTATGGTTGAACAGCCAGGACAGTGACCGGGAAAGTGTCTAAACGTAACCGCTACACCCTCTATCTCGATGGTCGTCACTTCACCTTCTACCGCCACATCAGGAAACGAGGGAGGAAGCTCAGGTACCCAAGAGTTGTCAGTTAACATGGGGATGTCATCTTTAGGTGTGTAGAGTGGGATGTTGAAGAGCTCTTTGACCTCTTGATTACACCAGACATGGTCAAAGTGCGCGTGTGTGTTCAGTACTGCGACGGGGTTAGTGACGTTGGCTTTGATCCACTCAGTAGCATTGACTCCCGGATCGATAATAAAGTCTTTGCCATCCACAGTGACAATATAACAGTTGGTTTGGTACATACCCATAGGTTGAATTTTGATGTTCATAACACTCGCTTTGTTTAGATTAACCGCTATCGTCATCATTCCTGCGCAGGCAGGAATCAACGAATTACAATTCATAAGACAACACAAACTCTTATCGACTCCTGCTTTCGCATGAGTAACAAATATTGTCAGGATAGAAAAATAGTTAAATTGATGCTAGAATTATACCAATGAATTTTTATAAAACCTTAGAGACCATCATCAGTAGTGACAAACCTTCAGAAAAGTTTACGCTGTTTCATGACTTTTACGAAGCTTACAAGGGTGATGAGGTCAGTTTTGAAGCAGACTTTGCACCCATTAACTTTAGCGAACCAAGCTACAGTAGTTTTTGTACCGTTGTGCACCCGCTTAAAGTTCCCAAACGCCGTAAACTAACAACAGATAATGGCAAGATTATCTTACTCCATGCTATCGCTCACATAGAGTACACGGCGATAGACTTGGCACTTGACCACGCTTATCGTTTTCAAGGGCTTCCAAAAGCCTATTATGATGATTGGTTAGTGGTGGCAGATGATGAGATCCGTCATTTTGAGATGTTAAACACCCTTTTAGAGAGTCTTGGTGCTAAGTATGGTGATTTGGAAGTTCATAATTCACTTTTTGAAGCCTCTTATCGTACGCAAGGTTCGTTGGTTGATCGTATGGCAATGGTACCACGCTACCTTGAGGCCAATGGTCTTGACGCCACACCTGCTGTCTTAGAACGTCTAAAAAACCTCCCCACAGACCCAACCCTAGAGAAGATCATCGCAGCACTTGAGATCATACTTCATGAAGAGGTCGATCATGTCTTAAAGGGAGATAGATGGTTCTCTTATGCCTGCGAGCAAGAGGGTGTCTCAACAGATACTTTTTTTGAGATCATAGAGAAGTACTCTCCCGGAGCTTTTCCCAAACGAAATGGTGTCAACATCGAAGCACGTAAAGAGGCAGGTTTTAGCTGTGATGAGATGAAGCAGATCCTTGAAGGGCATGACTGCTCTTAGAACTGACCTTCAATACTATTAAGCTGAATTTTTCTAGTAGTTCATTTGCACGTCATTCCTGTGAAGACAGGAATCCACGAGCCTTTGTCTCTTTTAAACGCAATATTCTTGATATATAACTTTGTTGATTCCTGTCTTCACAGGAATGACGGAGACGAAATTTTTATATTTCTAAACTTAATGGCATTGGATTCTATCAATATATACGCATTACCACTCTTCTCTTAATAAATTCTGATTAACTGAACTATGATATAATTTGAACACGTAAGAAAAGTCTAAGATAGACGACTATATTTAAGGCCAGAACCATGAGTAAATACGCCATGATTACCGATTACCTTGTTCGCTTTTTAGACGATGAGGTTAAAAAGACAGGGCTAAAAAATGTCGTGCTTGGTTTGAGTGGTGGGATCGACTCGGCAGTGGTCGCTGTATTAGCGCATAAGGCGTTTGGTGATGACCTTTTGTGTGTCAAGATGCCTTCGCACTACTCATCTCAAAGCTCACTTGATGATGCGGATGAGTTGGTAGAGAAGTTTGGTATGCGCGAGACTGTGTGTGACATCTCGCCACTGCTTAAAGCCTATGAGACACCTGAGATGAGTAATCTTCGTAAAGGTAACTTCTCTGCTCGTATGCGTATGGCAACACTGTTTGATGTCTCGGCGGACGAGGGTGCTTTAGTCCTTGGTACGAGTAACAAAAGTGAACTCATGCTTGGCTATGGCACTATTTTTGGTGATCTTGCTTCGGCGATCAATCCACTGGGTGATCTCTATAAAAGTGAGGTCTTTGAGCTTGCGCGTTACTTGGGTGTACCTGCTGCAACCATTGAGAAGCCACCTTCGGCAGACTTGTGGGAAGGTCAAAGTGATGAAGATGACTTGGGTTACACCTACGCGGTTTTAGACAAGACACTTAAGGCCTATGTTGAAGAGCGTAAAAGTCGCGATACCTTGATAGCAGAAGGTCATGATGAAAAACTTATCGACCTGATTATCAGTCGTATCTATCGCAACCAGTTCAAACGAAAGATGCCGGTCATCGCGAAGTTGACCTCGCGTACCATTAACCACGATTTTAACTATCCTAGAGATATTACTTTATAAAGGAAACAAGATGCAAGTACCATTTTACAAAATAGACGTAGGCGCGAAAGAACAACAGAAGATCATTGATGTACTTAACGGCGATGCTTTTTACGCAGTTGAAGACTTTGAAGAGAACTTTCAGGCCTATACCGGTGCGGCATATGCTGTCTCTACTTCGAGTGGAACAGGCGCACTGCACTTAGCCATGCTTGCGATAGACCTTAAGCGTGGTGACAAAGTACTCTGTTCAGTCAATGCTCATCCTGCAGTTCCAGAAGTAGTTCGCCATTTTGACGCTGAACCTACGTTTATAGATATCGATGCCGACACCTTTAACATCGACCTTGATAAGTTAGAGAACTACCTTGAAGACAACCAAACTAAAAAACTAAAAGCGGTCATCGTTTCACATGCAGCGGGTCAACCACTGGACCTTGAGCGTCTGTATAACATAGCGAAGATCTACAAGATCAAGATCATAGAAGATGCGGGTGATGCACTGGGCGCGACCTATAAAGGTCAAAAGATCGGTTCTACTGGAGCAGACATCACTTGCTTTAGCTTCTCTCAGCATCTTAAAAAGAGCATCTGTCAAGGTGGTATGCTCGTGACGGAAGATGAAGACATTATGGAGCGTGCAAAACTACTTCGTAATCACGCTATTGTGACTGATGAGGACTCTTTAGAGTACATCTACGATGTAACGGCTATTGGTAACAAGTACACTATGAGTGACCTAGATGCAGCCTTTATAGATGTACAGCTTTCACGTCAAGACCAGATCGTTGATCGTCAAAAGGCTATCGCAGCGAAGTACCATGAACAACTTAACGGGGTAGCACACGTCTCTTTACCTGTTGTCGTACAAGACCATGCTTACAGCAACTTCATCATCAAGATCGATAAAAACCGTGACTCGTTTGCGAGAGAGTTGGAAGAGCGTGGGATCGCTACGGGTATCCACTACATTCCACTACACCTTATGAGCTACTACAAGACGAAGTACATGTTACGTATTAACGACTTCCCAGTGGCTCTCCGTAACTATCAGACGATCCTTTCGCTACCTATCTATGCTGCGATGAGTGACAAAGAGGTGGATTACATCTGTAAGGCGATCAAAGAGGTCTCTAAGACACGCGTTTGAAACAGACTCTAACACTCTGGGGTGAGCGCTATCTTTACGCGCCATCCTTTTTTCAAAAACTTCTATCATTTTTACTCTGGCCATTAAGTCTGCTCTATTGCGGAGTGATGGGTTTACGTTTTAAGAGTAAAAGAGCACAAGACTTTAGCATTCCCATCATCAGTGTTGGTAACCTCACTGTTGGCGGAAGCGGTAAGACACCAATCGTCTCTTCATTGGCAAGTCGTTATGAAAAAGTAGCCGTTGTCTTACGCGGGTATGGACGTAACTCTCAAGGCTTAGTCGTCGTTTCCGATGGTCAGAGTGTTCTGGTCGATGTTGACACCAGTGGTGACGAAGCAATGTTATATGCCAACGTTTTACCCCAAGCTGTGGTCATCGTCAGTGAAGTGCGTGAACTTGCTATCGAAAAAGCCAAAGAGATGGGATGTAAAGTGATCTTTTTAGATGATGGCTACAACAAACATCAGATCAAAAAGCTAGACATCTTAATCGAGGTAGAAACAACAAACAACTTCTGCCTTCCCTCTGGTCCGTACCGTGAACGTTTATGGCAAGGGAAAGAGGCTGTAGTCATCCGTGAAGAGCGAGAGTTCAAGCGTAGTGTAAAGCTTATTGATGCGACCGAGAAGATGGTGCTTGTGACGGCTATCGCCAGAGCAGAACGTCTTGATCCATATCTTCCTGATGTTGTAGAAAAGGTCTACTTTGAAGACCATCACTTCTTTACAAAAGCGGAGCTGGAAAGCATCTTAAAACGCACTTCTGCAACGAGTTTATTGGTCACTTTGAAAGATTACGTTAAAATTAGCACATTCAACCTACCGGTGAGTCTGATGGATCTTAGTCTAGAGCTCGATGAAGGCTTTATAGCCAAGGTAGATAACTATATAAAAGAGAATCAATGATTACTAAACCAAGAAAGGTACAGACGCTTTTAGAGGCGCTGCCCTTTATTAAAAAATTTAACAACAAGATTGTGGTCATAAAGTACGGTGGCGCAGCTCAGACCTCTCCTGAACTCAAAGAGAAGTTTGCTGAAGAT
>JAJRVE010000054.1 GCA_024277445.1 Campylobacterales bacterium | reverse complement strand
AGGTATCTTCTCAAGTTCGGCACAGTTTGAACGGGTAAATGGTGGTAGTAACTACCCAAGTCTCTACCTACAACTGCACCTGTAAACTAAGATCTACGTATAGACCTATTGCTTAGGCGATAGAGACTTTGATCTCATCACCTTCAGCGTCGAAAGTAACCGTGTTACCCTCACCCACTTCACCACCTAAGATCAAGTCAGCTAAACGGTCTTCAACGATCTCATAAAGTGCACGCTTCAGTGGACGAGCACCATAGACAGGGTCAAAACCAACACTTGCCACTAACTGCTTCGCAGCATCCGTCAAGGTCAGTGTGATGTCACGCTCTTGTACCTTCTTCGCAATCTCTTGGAAGAAGATGTCAACAATACCTACGATCTCATCTTTACCAAGTGGATTAAAGATCACAATGTCATCAAGACGGTTCAAAAACTCCGGCTTAAACTTTGATCGTAATTCACCCATGACCACGTTGTCAAGTTCAGGATCATCTTGCATACTCATGATCTTGTCACTTGCGATGTTCGAAGTCAAGATGATGATGGTGTTGGTAAAGTCTACCGTCACCCCTTTGTTATCTGTCAGACGTCCATCATCTAAAACCTGTAACAACATGTTAAAGACATCTGGATGCGCCTTTTCTACCTCATCAAAGAGTAACACGCTGTAAGGCTTACGACGTACGGCTTCTGTCAACTGACCACCCTCATCATAACCAACATACCCAGGAGGCGCACCCACTAGACGCGACACTGCATGTTTCTCCATGTACTCACTCATATCAAAACGGATGAGCGACTCTTGCGAGTCAAACAAGAACTGCGCCAAGGTCTTCGCGGTCTGTGTCTTACCCACACCTGTTGGCCCAAGGAACATAAACGAACCAATAGGACGATCTTTGTCTGAAAGACCTGCTTTGTTACGCTTAATCGCACGTGACACTGCAAAGGTCGCTTTCTCTTGACCGATGACATCCTTGTCTAACTCATCTTTGATGTGTAAGACCTTGTCTTTTTCACTCTGAAGCATCTTGTTCACAGGGATACCCGTCCAACGACTCACGATACCCGCTATGGAGTCTTCATCAACATTGTTTTTAAGAAGTACACCTTCTACCTGCATCGCTTTCCACTTCTCTTGAAGCGAAACTTCTTCTTCGTTTAACTTAGGAATATCACCATATTCTATGGCCGCTGCCTTCTCAAAGTCGCCACTGTTTTTAGCCAGTTCAGCTTCACGGCGCTTTGCTTCAACATCATTTTTAATCTTAGCAATACGATCAAAGACCTCTTTTTCTTGCTCAAACTGTGTCTCAAGACCACGCTGTTTCTCTTCAGCATCAGCCAACTCTTTTTCGATCTCAGTCAGACGCTTTTCGTTTGAAGCCGTCTCATCCATCTTCAAAGCTTCACGCTCAACCTGAAGTTCTTGAACCTCACGTTTAACCGCGGCAAGAACATTAGGCTCAGACTCGATTTGCATCTTTAGTTCCGCTGCTGCTTCGTCAATAAGGTCAATCGCCTTGTCTGGTAAGAAACGATCCCCAATGTAACGCTCAGAGAGTTTCGCCGCAGCGATTAGTGCCGAGTCAGTAATAGTGACATTATGGTGCGCTTCTAAACGCTCTTTAATACCACGTAAGATCTGCAGTGACTGGTTAATACTTGGTTCTGCTACGGTTACCGGTTGGAAACGACGTTGTAAAGCCGTGTCTTTTTCAAAGAACTTGCGATACTCTTTAAGTGTTGTCGCACCAATGGTATGTAACTCACCACGCGCTAGTGCCGGCTTCAAGATGTTCGCAGCATCCATACCACCCTCACCTGCTCCCGCACCAACGATAGTGTGAATCTCATCAATAAATAAAATGATATTACCACTCTGCTTCACTTCATCAATAACCGCTTTCAAACGGTCTTCAAACTCACCACGATACTTCGCACCTGCGATTAACGCTGACATATCCAAAGCAACAAGACGTTTGTTCTGAAGACTTAAAGGGACCTCTTTATTATAGATACGCTGCGCCAATCCTTCTGCCAAAGCTGTTTTACCAACACCTGGTTCACCTAACAAAATAGGGTTGTTCTTCGTCTTACGGATCAAGATCTGCATCATACGGTTGATCTCTTCATCTCGACCAATAACCGGAGCAAGATTCCCTTCTCCAGCCTCTGCTGTCAGGTCGATACCATACTTGTCAAGACTCTCTAGGTTCTCATCTGCCGTTTGTGACTCGATCTTCTGACCACCGCGCATCGCTTCAAAGGTCTTAGTCAACTCCATCATGTCAACATACTTAGACAAGATACTCTTAAAGAGCTCTTCTTTCATGTTAGCTAAGATGAAAGTATCGACCGCTAAAAAGCTATCGCCTGTCTTTGTCATCTCACCGACACCACGCTCTAACGCTTGAACAAGGTTACGTGAGATTCGTATGCTATCTTTTGAGACAGATGATGACTTTGGTAATTTATCTGCCAAAGATTTAACATCCAACTCGATTGCTGTTTTGTCAACGTTCATCTTGTTGAACGCTTGGTTTAGTACTGAGTTACTGTTGGTTAGCAGTGCCCATAAAAAGTGTACGGGTTCTACTTCCATGTTCTTATTATGCAGTGCCAATGAGAGAGCCGATTCTACTGCCTCTGTCATTTGGTGGGTTAGTTTTTCAAAAATTGTATTCATAGTTTTATCCTTTTAATTTGTTTATGCCGAATTGTACCAACTTGAGTGTATGTTTGTCAAGTATAGTTGATAGAAAGTGACTAAAGTATGCTAGCGTAGTCTATTTTCTATTATAAAATTGCTAATTAACCAACATTTAACTATAATAACACCTTTAAAATCAAGAACTAAAATGGTTATCAATGAAAAATAGAAAATTTATGTTTTTAGGTGCAGTTAGTGCTGTTCTAGCGACTAGTCTCACCTTTAGTACTACCCTTTTTGCCAAAGAACCAGCTACAAAAGCAGCTGTAGAAAAGCCTTCTACTGAAGCTTCTCGCCTACAAGCACTGGCTAAGTTCACAAAAGTCCTTAGTATTGTCGAGCGTTACAACGTAGACGACCTGACGATTGAAGAGCTTATGGATAAAGCGTTAAAAGGAATGATGACTAACCTTGATGCACACTCCAACTACCTCGATGCAAAGAGCTTTGAGAGTCTTAAAGTACAGACCAACGGCGAATTTGGTGGTCTAGGTATCACAGTGGGTATGAAAGATGGTGCCTTAACGGTCATCGCTCCTCTAGAGGGAACGCCTGCCGATAAAGCGGGTCTAAAGTCAGGAGACATCATCTTAAAGATCGACGAAAAGTCGACACTTGGGATGAGTCTTGATGAAGCAGTTGGCATTATGCGCGGTAAAAAAGGCGATCCTATTGATATCACGATCGTCCGTACTGGTGAGCCAAAACCCTTAGACATCCATATCATCCGTGACATCATTAAGATCGAGTCTGTCTATGCCAAAACAATTGGTGATGACATCCTTTACCTTCGTGTGACTAGCTTTGACAAAAAAGTTGTTGATGGTGTAACAAAGATGCTTAAAAAGTATGAAGGTCATCAAAAAGGGATCATCCTTGATCTTCGTAACAACCCAGGTGGACTCTTAGATCAGGCTGTTGGCCTTGTGGATATCTTTGTTGACAATGGCAAGATCGTTTCTCAAAAAGGGCGTGATACACGTGAAAATGAGACCTACAGCGCAAAGCCACAAAACACACTAACAACAGCACCGCTTGTTGTTCTTGTTAATGGCGGAAGTGCTTCTGCTTCTGAGATCGTTGCGGGTGCCTTGCAAGATCACAAACGTGCGGTTGTACTTGGAACAAAGACCTTTGGTAAAGGCTCAGTTCAAGTCATCTTACCGATTACAAAAACAGACGCTATCAAACTAACGGTTGCTCGTTACTACCTACCAAGTGGTCGTACCATTCAAGCGGTTGGTGTTACGCCAGACATCAAAGTACTTGCGGGCTCTGTGGACACGGTAGAAAACAAGTTTGCCATCAAAGAAGCTGACCTTAAAAAGCACCTTGAAAGCGAACTTGAAAAAGTCGATGGTAAAAAGAAGAAAGACGAGGGTGAAGATGAAGATGACAAGACCATTATCACTGAAAAACAGTTGACAAAAGACATTCAACTCAAAGAGGGAACTGACATCATGAAGGCCCTCATCATCGTCAAAGGGTAGAGACTGTCGGTTAAGACAGACTAACACTTGCGTACGTAAAAGTACACAAGACAATTTTAAACACAAAAGGAAAACAATGACTGCAATTATTAATATCTCACTTAAAAACGGTGTGCTTGACTCTCAGGGTAAGGCGGTTCACCACGCACTAGACTCTCTACATTTTGAAAACGTAGAAGATGTACGTGTTGGTCGTCAAGTCGTAATGAAACTTTCACAAACTGACGAAGCAAAAGCACGCGAAGAGGTAACACAGATGTGTGAAGACCTTCTTGCAAATACAGTAATCGAAGATTACGAAATCGAGATCGTTAAGTAATGAAAGTAGGTATTGTTCAATTTCCGGGAACAAACTGTGAGTACGATACACAGTACGCTTTTGAGAAACTAGGTGCTGAGACAAGTATACTTTGGCACCAAGAGACAAGTGTAGCTGATGACTTAGATCTTATTGTCATCGCTGGTGGTTTCTCGTATGGTGACTACCTGCGTTCAGGTGCTATCGCTTCTAAATCACCGATCATGAAAGCGGTCAAAGCACACGCTGAGTCTGGTAAAAAAGTATTGGGCATCTGTAACGGTTTTCAAGTTTTAACTGAGACACATATGTTGCCAGGTGCACTCAAGCGTAACGAGCACCTTCACTTCATCTCTAAACATCATCATCTTAAAGTGGCAAACAACGACAACAAGTTTTTATCTAAGTTTGAGAATGCAGATGTTGTTAACATCCCTATTGCTCACCATGATGGTAACTTCTTCATTGATGCAGATGGCCTCAAAGAGCTTTATGCAAACGATCAAGTACTTCTCCAATACTGTGATGAAAATGGCGATGTAACAAACCCAAATGGTTCAGTAGACAGCATCGCTGGTATCTGTAACAAAGAGAAGAACGTTTTTGGTCTTATGCCGCACCCTGAACGTGCTATGGAAGAGATCTTAGGTTCTGCCGATGGTATCAAGATGCTTGAAGGGCTAATGTAGTTTGAAACACTTACTCTTTGTCTTTAGTCTGATCTTTGCTAGCTTTTTAGTACCCTCAGCACTTCAGGCAGACCAAAAAGTGATCTATATCTCTTACTTGGATGAAGATAGTGTTCCCGAACGTGTTTTCAATGGCGAGTACTTCTCCGTCAAGATCAAGACCCTCTCTACCATTCGCCAACACAACAGACTCAAATACACCTTTAAAGGTGGACGTGGCGCTCGCATACAAAACCATGTACCCTATCGTAGAGATAAGGGTTCTTACGTCATCGACACCTTCTACTTTATGGCGACCTCAAGTAACATCATCTTGCCAAACATTACTGCTAGCATTGGAAACAACCATGCAACGCTTAAGGGTAAGAAGATCATTGGCGTTACCCTTAACCCAGACAAAAAGTTCTCTGGTATTTTGGCAAATGAGTTTAAAGTCACTACGATGGATGCTAAAAAGTATGACAACAAACATAACATCATCACCTTCGAAGCTAAAGCAAAGCACTGTAACATCAAGAAGTTTCACTTAGCTGTCGCCAATGAACAAGGTTTTGAACGTAGTAAAGTCGGTATTAATAGTTCCAGTATGACCTATTATGCGGTCATACCTAAAAAGTATGACAAACTTGAGTTCACCTACTTTAACCTCAAAAAAGAGCGTTATGTTAAGATCAAGATGCCCATTGAAGTTGTGGACGACTCTGTCTCAACGCAGAGTGATCTGAAACCAACAGAGAACAAGAACTACCTCATAAAGATTGCACTTGCAGCAGCAGTCATAGTGATAGCCATCATACTCTTAATCGTTTATCGTAAGTGGTGGATCATACTCTTTATTATAGCTCCGGGTATCTACATCGCACTTCAAGCAGCACCCGCAGAAAAGGTCTGTGTTAATGCTGATGCACCACTCTACTTGCTCCCTATCGAAAATGCGACGGTCTTTGACAAACTCGCAGCACCAGGTAAGTTTGAAGTCAAACACAGTGTTAAAGGTTTTAAACAGATCACACACAACAAAAAGATAGGATGGATCAGTGAAGACGATATTTGCGCGAATTAAATGGTTTTATAGCATTATCATCATCCTTATTGGTTTAGCTATCAAGATAGCCATCTGGCGATTCGTACCTAAACCTAGAGGCTCTAAGATCGCCTCTAAATTTATCCAGACCCTTATGTTCAACCCCATTAAGAGTGTGGGCAAAATCGATCCTCAAGCGCAGATGCTTATTGCCAACCATCAGAGTGATATTGATATCTCTTCTTTAGAGTGTACCACAGACAAAGACCTTGTTTGGGTCGCTAAAAAAGAGCTTTTTAGTGTCCCCTTTTTCGGAATGGCCATTCGTCTTTCTGATGACATTCCTGTTGATCGTGGAAGTAAAGCAGCACTTGTTTCACTCATCAAAGAGTCAAAAAAACGTCTTGATCAAGGGCGATGTGTCGTCATGTTTCCAGAGGGAACACGTTCACGCGGACCAAAGATGCTGAAGTTTAAGCCTGGTGCCAAGATGGTCGCAGACAAATATGAACTTCGTGTACAACCCGTTGTCCTTATCAACACCTCACGCTATTTTGATATTAAAGCAAAAAGTGGTCAGACCGGTACGATTACCGTTGTTTATCTTGACTCTTTTGTAGCCTCAAGAGAAAACAAAGAGTGGTTAAACGAGGTACAAGAGACCATGCAAGCGACCTATAATGAGTATGTCGCCAAGCTAGATAGCTAGAAGCCACGAACTATGAGCTGGCAGACCTTACTCGCCATTGGTGCTGGTGGCTTCATAGGCGCTATTCTACGCGCTTATTTTAACGGTGTCATCTCACACCACTTTCCACACAGCCTTCCCTTTGGAACACTCGGTGTCAACCTTCTTGGTTCTTTGATTATCGGTATTCTTTTTGCCATCTTTGCCAACACAACACAAGACACCCTCTTCTCTGTAGAGATGAAGTCATTTTTAACAACGGGTTTACTCGGTGCATTAACGACCTATTCGACGTTTGCGATGGAAAGTTTTTTTCTTTTACAGGGGGGAAGCTATCTTCTTGCAGCAGCCAATATGGCAATGAATGTGTTTGGAACAGTTTTAATGGCAGGTGTAGGTTTTACCCTCACCTCCTCTTTTTTCAACTAAACATTTCCTCTATCTATACTTGAAAATTTGAGTTAATGGAAAAAACGGGTTGCTATTTGAGCCTTTTTTTCAAATAATCCCTAATCAATTTCTTCTTCATCTCAATGCCAATTCCTCTATGTAGTCAACCCTGAAAAACCCTATGTTAGAAAAAAGGTGAGACATCATTACTGAAAGATTTTCCAGATAATCAGATTCAGTTTTACAGTGGTCATCTTCTCTTGCCAAACCAGTATAAATATCAAGGCAAAAACCAACCCCAAAAGCATCTGAAGGTAGTGATTCATCCACTTCTTCAGATTAAAGGCAGTCCCCAACAGGTGACATATAGTTGTTGACTCAGAATTTATTACACTCCCCACATTTTAAATATACCTCCTTTTCACCCGATATTACCGTACTTTACTGGGGTTTTTAGTAACCCGTTTTTTCCATTAACTAGAAAAATTTAAAGCACAAGGACCTTATTGCTCTAACTTTATAAGGTCTGGCGTTGCTAACGAAAGGCCTTCTTCTACCGATGATTCATAACAGAGGCGTACAAGTCGTCCTCTTGTTGTGTAGATATGTTTACGTACATTACGGGTGATCTTGGTTTTTGGCAAAGTATCTAGATAGTAGATCATAATAAACTCAAGTGCATAGTCACCTGTATTACGCATGCCCCACTCTATCTTGGTGTTAGGGTTGATCTTGATCTCATTGTCTTTTTCTGCCTTCTCTACCACACGTTCAAACATAGCATCAACACTGTCTAAGTACTTTTTCATGTCATAAGGTTCATGTGTTTTAAGATCTCTAGATAACCCTATCTCAGGGTAACCTATTTTAAAGGTAAGCGACTGTCTCAATCCATCTGTCGAAGCCTTTTTAGTGTAGTTATCAATATGCCGTTCGATGAGTTTAGAGTTACGCACAAGCGTCTTATGGTTGTTTTTAATGTTAAAAAGAAGGGTATAGATAAACGTAACTCTGGCAATAATATACTCATCAGGCATCCCTTCTATATGGATAACATCGCCATCTTCAAGCATGTCTGAACTCAGGATAACCATACAGTAGTAAGGGTCCGGTGCCCAAATGCTATTCGTCAAAGCTAAAAATGCTACCACTAAACCTAAGAGACCCGTTGTCTCCAACATAGAGGTCAAGCCCCATGCCTTAACGATCATAAAGACAGCGATAAAAATGATCACCGTCATCATCAAGATATCAACAAGACGGCTGTTGTAAGTATCGATATATAGTGTATTGCCATCGATCTCTTTTTCTCGACCAAACTTTTTTCTAGAGACAAGAGAGAGCGCATTATAGATAAAGGCCGCCCCATAAACCACCAAAAGCGTATAGGCAAACCCACTAAAGTAGTTGTTATAAGCATCTGTCACGAAGGAGATAAGAAAGTCCAATATGCTAAAGACAATAAACAACACATTCACTGAACGTAAGATACTCAACTGGAAGGTATTCTCCTTACCAGAATTAAAGTAACGCACGATCTTTGGCGCGAAGACAAAGAGTCCAAAGTTGATCAAAAGGATGGCAACACTATAAGCGACTGCTAACCAGTTTAGGTGCTCTATGTCAGGAAAGTATAGTGTCAAACCTAAAATGTCATACTCAATGGTGTGCTGATTCATCCTCTAAACTCCTTAATCTCACCAAGATATTCATCAATATTTTCAAAACGGTGATTGCCATCTTCTTGAACAATAATCTTAGCACCTGCATATTTATCTTCTGCTTTGCTATAGTCTAAAAGTTCATCACCTTTTTGTAGCAAAACAAGGTAACGTGATGGATCTTTTGGACTTGCAACAGCATACTCAAACAGACTTTTTAGATGCTCTTTTGTAAATTCAAAAGTTTTATTACTGCACCAATGTTTGTTAGTTCCCACAAAAGGGGCTAAGGTGATAAACGGCTGGGTAGAAGGGTTGATAAGAACCGTTTTAATCTCCAAGAGTTCACAGAAGTAACTAGCATAGTATCCACCTAAAGAAGAGCCAATCAGCAGGTCAATGTCATGTTCTATAATCAGTTTTTTGATAAACAAGATCGCTTCGGTAGGATCGACTGGAAGGTTAGGTGCTAAGACTTCATCTTTTCCAAAATATGCTTTTAGCAGTTTTGTCTTTGTGGATTGCCCACATGATCCAAAACCATGAAGATACAAGATCATTTTATGCTCACTGTGATGTCAGGCTTTACGGCTAACTTTTGTTGCATCGCATAGCCCATAAAGATAGCAAAAAAGTCGCCCATAGAGAGTCCATTTTTGTTTTCTATTTTTATTTGAATATGACTACTTGTACCCGCTAAGATGGCATCCATTTTTTTCTCTAGTTGCTTATTAACGTTGATGAGTTTGTCAAACTCAGGATCCTCGGTAGCCATCTTCGCAATACGTTTTTGTGCATTTTTACGAACCTTGGTACTAAACTCTTTTTGATCATACATCTTCGCACCACTTAAGTAAACACCATCATTGATAGCCACTTTCTCTTCATGCGTCTTCGCCTCTTTCATCTCACTTTTATACGTGATGTAGAGTAAATTACGTAAAAACCCTTTAGGATTTTTAATATCGATCTCGATAGCGTTGATCACAATAAAACTCAAAGCACCCATAGGATTTGTCTCAGAGAGTTCATCTATCTTTTCAAACCCACCTTTGATGGTGTAACGGTTGTTCATGCCAAAGACAAAAGAGCCTGTACTTAGGTCGCCCTTGTCTTGCATAAGTACATCGCCTTTTTTCTTCTGCATCTTAAGCACATAACTACCATCGGTAGAAGCATCTAAATATTTTTTGAAGTAACCATAAACTGCACTCTTCTCACCTAGATCTTTTTTCATCTTCTCTTTGTCAAAAAAGAAGTTGTGGCCATCATTTTTTATGTCGGTAAGTTCTAAGGCGAAAGAGCGTTTTTCACCCTCTTTTAAAGCACCACTACCCTCTTTAAAAGTAATGTAGTTTTTGACCTCTTTTACTTTAAAGGTATCAATAGACGTTATTGTTTTTTCACCTGTCTCTTCATCGACTGATTCGACGACTAGATCCTTGATGTAACAGTCACCCTTGTTACAGCCCACTTTTGAAAGCGAGGTGATGTTGCCATCTTTGTGCATCGCTTCTACCACTGCTATAAACTCTTTTTCATACTTGTTCTGTGCATTTAACACTGATACAGACAGCATCAGCACTAATCCTATGATTATTTTGTACATGTTTTTCCTTTAGTTTTTAGAGCTTCTATTTACCTATCTCTACGATCTCGTCAGCACACCAATGCGCCAAGTCAAGTTCATGGGTGATAAGCAACATCGCTGTTTTATCCAGATGTTTTAACAGTAGCTTCATGACATCAAGTTGTATGACATTGTCCAAGGCCGATGTCGGCTCATCTAGCAGTAGAAGGTCTGGTTTCATCAACAGTGCACGAACAATGGAGCAACGTTGAAGTTGTCCACCCGAGAGTTCATGTGGCTTTTTGTCTAATAAATCTCTCTCTAAGCCCATCTCATCCAGATAATACGCTAACTTACCTAAGTCTGCAACATCTTGGATCTGGTTGACAACACTATAGGTAGGGTGAAAAGAGGTATAAGGGTCTTGAAAGACTTGGGCGATACGACTAGAGGTCACTTCGCCATGGAGTGGTTTTAAGTTACCCAAGATGATCTCAAAAAGGGTACTTTTTCCTGAACCACTTTCGCCAACAACCGCTTTGATCTCACCAACATTAAGGGTCAATGAGAAGTTTTTGTAAAGCAGTTTCTCAGCACTATAACCAAAGCTAAGATCTTTGACCTCTAAGATGGGTCTCAACGAATCTGACCATTACCGTAGATCTTAAACTTGTAGGTGGTTAGTCCCTCGATACCCATCGGACCACGTGCATGAAGTTTGTTGGTTGAGATCCCCACTTCGGCACCAAAACCAAAGGCGCCACCATCCGTAAAGCGTGTTGAGGCATTAACATAGACAGCTGCCGCGTCAATAGCATTTAAAAACTTCTCCGCGTTGGTGTAGTTTTCAGTGACAATCGCTTCGGAGTGACCCGATCCAAAGCGCACAATATGCTCTATCGCCCCATCCACACCATCTACGACTTTGATGTTCAAGATGTTCGCAAGATACTCAGTATCATAATCCTCATCCGTCGCATGTTCAACTTCAATGATGCCTTGGGTTATGTCGCATCCTTTTAGCTTCGTCATCGTCTCATCAAAGGCCATCTTTAACTTAGGAAGCATCTCTTTTGCAATAGCACTATCTACCAAAAGTGTCTCCATCGCGTTACAGACACCAGGACGGTCCACCTTAGCATTGATAGCAATACTTAAGGCCTTACCGATGTCAGCATCTTTATCGATGTAGGTATGGCACTGCCCTTTGTCGTGTTTGACCACAGGAACAGTAGCATTTTCACTCACATATTTTATGAGTCCTGCGCCACCACGAGGAACGATCAGGTCAACATACTTGTCCATCTTAATGAGTTTAGCGACACCCTCACGTGACGAGTCAGGTAGCAACGATATCATCGCTTCAGGTAGATCATTGTTGTGTAGTGTCTCACGAAGGGTCTTAGCAATGACTACATTAGAGTGTTCTGCCTCTTTGCCACCCTTAAGTACACAGACATTTGCCGACTTAAAACAGAGTGCCGCCGTGTCTGAAGTAACATTAGGACGAGACTCATAGATGATCCCAATAACACCAATAGGGATGCTAACCTTCTCGATCTTCAGTCCATCTTCCGTCACCCAACCATCAAGCACACGCCCAACAGGCTCTTTAAGCGCCGCGATCTCTTCGATGGCAACAGCCATCGCATCAATACGCTTCTCATCTAAAAAAAGTCTATCTTTAAGTGAAGCAGCAAGATCGTTTTCATCCGCCGCCTTCATATCCTTAGCATTCTCTTTCATGATCTCTGCCGTACTACGACGAAGATTAGCCGCCATCTCACGCAAGATACGGTTTTTGTCATGCCCACTCAAGGTCGCCAAAACACGAGAACTACTTTTTGCTTCTTCTAAAAACTTATCCATATTTATTCCAATAATCGGGCAATAAAAAACCCTTTTTTTATATAGACCTATTATAACAAAGAGAAGATGAATGGGAAATAGGAAATAGGAAATAAGAAATAAGAAATAAGAAATAAGAAATATATAATGGCCTGAAAAATCAAGACAACTTAAGAGCCTAATTTATTTCCACCTCTTGCCTGCTACCTTACGCCACTTTTCCAATAGATTTCAGATAGTAGTTCATCGGTTTTTGATAACCAATGCTTGAATGAAATCGTTTGAAATTGTATTTATGCATAAAGTGTTTAATTCCCTCTTTTAGCTCCTTAATTGATTGATAGTCACTGATATAGATATTGCTATGTTTAAGTGTTCTGAAGAAGCGTTCGATCATAATATTATCGATTGATCTTCCTCTACCGTTCATTGAGATTTGGATATTGTGATCTTTTAATATTTGCGTATGTTCATAGCTTGTATATTGGCTACCTTGGTCTGTGTTGAATATCTTAGGTTTAGGGTACTTGGAGAGTGCTTCTTGTAGTACATCGGTTGCCAGAGTAGCGTCCATTGAGTTTGATATCTTGTACGCTAGTATTGCTCTTGTATGCCAATCAATAACAGCAGCCAGATACATAAAGCCCCCATTAACTCTAATGTAGGTGATATCACCACTCCACACTTCATTAGCTGTTGGAACATAGACACTTTTAGTTCGACCTGTTTTTGTCCAGTACGGTTTGAGTAGATAGTCATAAATCTTATGTTCTGGATGGTTAAGGCTAGTGTTACGCTTCTTTGTTGGATAGATAGCTTGAATGCCTAAGATACCCATATATTTTAGTACACGGTCTTTGCCGATATGGTGACCTTCTTCAAGTAGGCCTTGATGAATCATTCTATATCCATAGTCTGAGTTGTCAGTATAGATTTCATCCATCTTGTGCAGGATGTTCACGTTAATATTACTTAATGGTCTAGGT
>JAJRVE010000053.1 GCA_024277445.1 Campylobacterales bacterium | reverse complement strand
TTCCTTTTGGATTTTTGGTCATGCTACAACAGCCATTTTTAGCAGGACTTCACACTATTACAGCTACTAAACAGATCTTTGTAAGTAGAGGTACAGGCTATTGGGGACCACCTGTACGTGTTTTTGCTCCCAGTGAGATCTCTCTGTTAACCTTAAAACCATTAAAAAAACTCTCTTAAAATTAGAAATCTAAATTTAGAGCATATATTTGTGATAATTGCCTTAATATAGGCATATTGTCATCTTTCTTCCTTGTTTTTCTATAGAAATTACTATATAATTTACTATATAAAACTACAGGACAAGATGTGAAACCAAAAGATGAAGTCACACGCTCTCTCGTCATCGATAGAAAGACATGGGACGAAGCGATGAAGTACTCACGCAAACGTTATAAGATGAGCCTTAGCAAGGTGACAGAAAAGCTACTACAAGATTGGTTGGCAAAGGAACGCCGTAAACCACTTGAAAACGAGAATCAAAAACAGTTTTTTTAACAGCCTCACTCCAACAATGTGATATCATTAATAATAACACTGAGTAAGTTAAACACAAACAATATTAAAGGATAGAAATGCCAAGACCAACCACGATAGTAGACGCAAAAGAAGAGATACAAAAACTTAAAAATTTAAACTGTGCCGAAGACGATGTCTTTTTTCAGGCCATGGAAGAGGTTCTCCTCTCCATTTTCCCACTTTTCAAGTCTGATGAGATCTATAATAAGAGTGCTAAAAATGCGATAGTTCGACGTCTAATTACACCAGATCGTGTCATAAAGTTTAAAGTGGCTTGGTTAGATGACAACAATGAAGTTCAGGTAAACACAGGTTACCGTGTGCAGTTTAACAACGCACTTGGGCCCTATAAGGGTGGCTTACGCTTCCATCCCTCTGTCAATGAAGGGATCTTAAAGTTCCTTGGTTTTGAGCAGATCTTGAAAAATGCTCTTACTGGGCTTCCTATTGGTGGTGCTAAGGGTGGTAGTGACTTTGATCCTAAGGGTAAAAGTGACTTTGAGGTGATGAAGTTCTGTTCAGCCTTTATGCGTCAACTTCACAAGTACATCGGACCACGTATTGATATTCCTGCGGGTGATATTGGAGTTGGTGGCCGTGAGATCGGTTACCTGTTTGGTGAGTATAAAAAGATCACCTCTGCTTTTGAGGGTGTTCTTACGGGTAAACCTTACTTTTTTGGTGGCTCTTTGATGCGTCCTGAAGCGACAGGTTATGGCGTTATCTACTTTACACAGAAGATGCTTGAACTCGAAGGTAAAGAGAGCCTTAATGGTAAGACCTGTTGTGTCAGTGGCGCGGGTAATGTTGCGCTACATGCTATTGAAAAGCTACAACACTTAGGTGCCATTCCGGTAACCTGTACTGACTCTAAGGGTACTATCTATGATCCGCGAGGCGTTGACTTACCACTGCTTAAAGAGCTTAAGTTAAACAAACGTGTATCACTAAAAGAGTATGTTAAAACACATATTGAAGCAAAGTACATTCCCACTTCTGAGTACCCTAAGGGTGGTCACGCTGTCTGGGACATCCCATGTTACGCAGCATTTCCATGTGCAACGCAAAACGAGCTGACTGAAGTCGATGCTAAGAACCTGATCAAAAATGGTTGTCAGAGCGTTTCTGAAGGTGCTAACATGCCATCAACCACTGACGCGGTTCATGTTATGCTAGAGAGTGATATCTGTCTTGCACCTGCAAAAGCAGCCAATGCTGGTGGTGTTGCAGTCAGTGGCTTTGAGATGAGTCAAAATGCTGCCATGCAGAAATGGACCTTTGAAGAGGTCGATGCTAAGTTGAAAACAACGATGGAAGATATCTGTGAGAACGTTTCAGCCACGGCAAAAGAGTTTGGTGTAGCTGGAAACTATGTGGATGGTGCGAACATCGCCGGCTTCAAGCGCGTTGCGGATGCAATGATCGCTGAAGGCATCTAAAAAGGCTTTATGCCTTTATATGACTTTTACACTAGGTAAGGACAGCCTCATAGAGATTAGTTTATGACAAAGCTTGTCGTTACCGCTTCATCATCTAATTCAACTTCTACTTTCCATACCCCTTTAACACGACCTTTTTTACTACGTGCATCATAGATACTGGCATGGTTGGCGGGTAAGGTCATCTCGCGTTTACGATCATCCTTGCCATTAGGTGACTTCCACTCAAACGCAACTTCACGTTCTTTATTAACACGTTTCGTCAGTAGCTTACACGTAATTTTTTCATCTGCATCAATACAGACAAGCGCCTCTTTTTTATCGGCACTTTTTTTGACCTCTTTTTCGACAATGACACTATCAGTCGTTTCATCCTGCGTCTCATCATTAGAACAAGCTGCAAAAAGAAGTACAACAGATAAAGTAGCTACATCATGTCTCATGAAAGCTCTTCTAAACGCTTGATCATACTTGTTTTACGCATTTTTCTAGCAAAATCTAAGGCAGTCATCCCTTTTCGCTCTGAGGCATTTATATCTGCACCTGCGTCAAGGAGGGTTCCAAAGATCTCATAACGACCATAACAGACCGCAGCCATAAGCGGTGTGAAACCACTTTTACGGGTCACTTCGTTTACATCTTTGCCCTCTTTTAAGAGGCGTTGTATCATAAACATGTTGTTGTAGGTCACCGCAAAGTCCAAGATGCTTACACCCTCATCATCACTATAAAAAAGGTCAGCACCATTGTCAAGTAAAAGCTCTAGCAGATCTTCGTCCACACGACTTTTAAGCGCGTACGCCAAAACTGACTCACCTGACTCTGTTCTTGCATTCATCTTTGCGCCATCTTTTATATGTTTCTTGGCAGCTAAGTAATCATTGTTTTGTAATATTGAGATCCATCTGTTCATAGGTCATTCTTCTTATAGAGTATTTTATTTTTAGAGTATATCTAAGATGATTTAGAGTTAATAAACAATGTAGCGTGCTACGAATTGTTTGAGTTTAGTTTAAGAGAGCAGATAACTAAGAGGATGTTGCCTATTCATAAACATTGACATGGTAAAATTTCACCATAAAATTCAGGCCAACTAGCCAACAAAGTGAGACATAATGGAAATGATACAAACTGCTGACGCATTTAAAGCACTAATCGAGACAATCAAAACAAAAGATGGGTACAAAGACCCTCTAGCATTTGGTATCTGTCGTGTGGATTTTGGTCAAAAAAATGGTGACAAAGTACTTCAAGCAACCTACCCTGTTGTTAACTGGAACGAGAACTTTGGTTCAGCAGCGATCTTCATTGAAGCCTTAGCTGAACAAGGTGTAGCAGTTGACTTTAACGAAAACGAAGTCGTTTGTGATGTTAACCTAGCATTTTTAGAGTCATGTCTTAATGCCTTTACACCCTACTCTGATGAAGCGTTTGGTGATGCCCATAAAAACATCCAAGTCATCTCTGCACTTTATGGTCAACTCAAGGCTGAGGGTGCTCGCGAAGGTGAATTCCGTATTGTCTTTATCTTTGCTGACGAAGCATGTGTTAGTGTTGAAGCAACCTACCTAAAACTTTATGCACTCTCTCTTGCAAAAGTTGCACTACGTAGCATCAACTTAAACGGTGCCTTTGGCGCACTACCTAACGTTGCATGGTCAGATGGACAACCGATCGAGCTTGATTGGTTACGTGAAAACGAGATTGAACTTAAGTTTGCGAACGCTTACCCACATGTTGACTTTGTAGACAAATTTCCACGTTTCTTACAGCACATCATACCTGCTGACAACACACGTATCTTAGAAACAGCGAAAGTGCGTTTTGGTGCACAACTTGCTGCTGGAACGACTGTAATGCCAGGTGCTTCTTACATCAACTTTAACGCGGGTACAACGGGTGTGAGTATGGTTGAAGGTCGTATCTCTTCTTCTGCTATCGTTGGTGATGGTTCAGACGTTGGTGGTGGTGCAAGTATCTTGGGTGTGCTTAGTGGAACAGATGGTAACCCTATCTCTGTAGGTAAGAACTCTCTTCTAGGTGCAAACTCGGTTTGTGGTATCCCTCTAGGTGATGCATGTATCATTGATGCTGGTATTGCTGTTCTTGAAGGGACGAAGTTCATCATCGAAGAAGAAGAACTTTCTAAGATCAATGAAGCTAACCCAGGTAAAGAGATCGAAGGTGAGTGGATCAAAGGTAAGGAACTTGCAGGTCTTAATGGACTTCACTTCCGTCAAGACTCTTTTACAGGCGAGATGATGGTATTACGTTCTAAGCGCGAGATCAAACTAAACGCTGATCTTCACTAACCTTTAACGCCATCATTTATGATGGCGTATTTATACCTCTTCATCTTCCATCTCTTTAAACACCAAAACAAATTTACTCTCCTCTAACGCAACCACATCAAGATCATTACCTTGCAGTAAGTCACCATCGTTTAGTTTTATCTCGTCACTTAGCAACAATCCTGCATAAAGATAAGCTTCATAGGTTCCGAGGTGTCTAAAAGGCTCATTTTTTTGGAGTGTGATAATCTCCATCATCGTAGCACTTCGAAAGGTCTTACCAACACGACCACCATAAACACGTTGTATCTGTTCATGGTTATTTGTATAGAGTTGATACCCTGCTCTCTCACCCTCTGTCTCTGGCTGAAACCAGAGTTGTAGCATTCTATTTTGAGTGTCATCTGGGTTGATCTCGTTATGACTAAAGCCCTCACCACCTGCACGTTGAACTTGGATGTTTCCAGCTTTAAGCGAAGCACCATGTTCTAATGAACCGTGATGGGTAATGTTGCCTTGGACCATAACAGTGATGACATCAACCTCTTTATGTGAATGCATCGTTGTCTCACCATGGGGTTCAAAACGCGCATCCGCCAAGTAGATCAAAGCACCAAGGCCATCAGAGGTCATAGGGTCTTTATGTTTTCCAAATACTTTAGGATCATTTACTAAGCGGTGTTCGCGAAGTCCTGCAAAACAACCATGATGAAGGTCGTCTCTATGTATGATCTTCTCTATCATCATCCACCCCTATTAGCCATTGGCTTTTTTCTTTGTTCTTCGTCTACGTTTTTTGTGTTTCTTCTTCATGGGTTTATAGGTAAATATATTCATACGATCAAGACTAGGCATGAGTGAACTGTTATAGTCATAACCATTTTGCTCACTTCCAATGTCAAGCGTACTAATAACTACTTTACCTACGATGATGCGTCCCTCTTCAAGGTTATCATTAACAGTCTTAATGCCCCACATGTTATGCAAGATCATTATGTTGCCTTCATAAGTGCCGAGATAGAGCATAATATGCCCTTTTCGGTGCAAGAATGTCTCAAAAGGAATAGCTTTCTCTTTAATCAGTGCTTCTTTTTCTTGGACACTTAAGCCTCTAAACGAAATAATCTTACCCACACGCGATTGCTGACTAGAGTTACGTGGTATCCAAATGCCAAAAGGTGCATAGATGTCACGCAGAGTGGATGAACAATCACGCTCTTCATAAAGTCCGCCCCAACCGTAGTTACTTTTCATGACGCCTGCTGTGATCTTACTTAGGTTTTTTTGATTAAGATAGAGTGGTTTAGTAGTTACATCTTTATGTTTAAACTTGATGGTAACAAAGGTAGGCTTGTTAAATGCTCCAGGGGCGATAGCACGTGCATAAGTATAAAGTCCACGCTTCTTTATAAAGCTTAGGCGCATGCCAATCCGAGAATAGAAAAGGAAATGCCCTTGCGTATCGGTTAATGCTACTTTTTCTTTCAGTAAAAATACTGGTTTTGCTTTCATCCACTTCTTACGCTGCTTTTTATTCATATAGGCAACGGTATAACTAGGCAACCATCCTGAGGCATAAGATGTATAGACATAGGTCCACGCTCTGTCTTTAGAGTAGTGGGAGATAAAGACAGGCTCATTGGCATGCACAGCGCTGTTTTGAAGGTAATCAAAGGGAAAGCCCTCACCTGCACGACTTGGATCTCTAAAAAGTGGTTTTTGGGTTGGAAAGTTTCGCAAAGAGGAGAAGTGTAAGGTCATACCATAACGACTTACCTTACCAAACTGTTTAAAGTTAGCCTGCTTTAGCATCTCATCAAACCATGACTGCTCTAGGAGTTGTAAGTTCTCTCCATATGCACACCCTTTAGAGTAGACCCTAAAAGGCCAGCGTGCTGTTGATGACTTTTCTGGTGGACGTTTATACTTCCAAACAGAGAAAAAGTTTTTATCAAAGGTTTTTTGTATATCGTAGTAACGCTTGTGCGTTAAAGCATTTTTCTTGGTATAAGCCCCTATCTCTTGTGGGAAACGAAACAGGTCTTCAACAAAATGCGGATAAACAGGAGTCACACAGAAGTTATTTGAACTGTTGTTTCGCTCCAAGGAGGGCAAGGTGTTGAGCTGTTGTTGTGCTTGCATCTCTTGAAGTGGGGTTGGTAAGATAAGGGTATCGTCAAGCTTTGGCATCTCTTGTGCGTGAAGTGAGATAGAGAACAGGAGGATTAGGCCTGTTAAGATAGTGGTAAAGGGTCTGTTGTGATGCAAAAGTCATCTCCTTAGTATGTGACTATTCTACCCCGCCATAACGACCGACTACGCGACCTAGTACATTGATCTGACCTGGTTCAGCGATCTGAGGTAGATAGAAATCTTTATTGTCTGAAATTATGTCGATTTTACCATCTATACGCTTTTGTAATCGTTTAACTAAGAGCATATCTTCAGTTTGTATGGCAAAAACACCACCACGTGAGATATCTGTCTTAGAACGGTTTAAAAAGATGATGTCACCATTAAGAAAAGTAGGCTCCATAGAGTCACCTGTGACGTTAATGGCTTCAATGTTTTTAAGCTCGCTCTCACCACCAAGTGTCGCTAAAAAGTGTGGCTCTATCGCAAGTTCTTCACTGTTTTCATCATCAATCAAAGCCCCTCCGCCTGCTGATGCATTAATAGCATCAAAATAGCGTACCATGTAAAATTGGTTGGTGGGTTCAATAAGTGATTCGGGACTCTGATCATAGAGTAACCAGTTAATAGCAATTGAGCGTTTCGCACAGAAGTTGAGAAGCTCTTCAAAAGGAATCTTGTCACGTTTTTTCATCGTAGCAAAGTTCATCTGCGAGATATCAAGCGCAGATGCCACATCTTTATCAAACACTTTTTTTCCAGGAATATCTGAAGAGATGATATCTTTTATCTCTTCTACTATCTCACCAAAACTTTTCATCGTATCTCCTTTGGAGTAAGTACCTTATCGCTATAAGATATTAACTTACTTTTTATACCAACATTTTAAAGTGTTGTCATACTTTATCCAAATAATATGTCAAATTGCCATATATTTTAACAATGGTCATAAATATTTATAGAATATGCCTATAAAAAAAGATTAAAAGGATGACAAATGGCAAACATAATCAAAAAAGCGGATACATTTCTAGAAAGACTTGAACGTTCACTTAGCCGTTTGGCTGACAAAGTCTTATAAGGAATCAATGATGAACATTAATAGCAGAGAGTACCTACTTATAAAAAAAGTGATTAAAGACAACCCTAGTATCTCCGTCGGTGACATGGGAAGACTTCTTAAGTTAATCTACAACACATAAACATCTTTTAAAGTGTCTTACACTACTAGTAAGCATGTAAAACGCTAATATGGTGTTAAGGCTTATGTATCTTGCTTCTCTTCCTCTTCGCGTTCTTTTCGCTTTTCAGCCTCTTTCTCACGTTGTTCGAACTTACTTTGATGGTAGCCGCCAAAGATAAAGAACATAAAGAGCACAAACAAAAAGAGCATGATGTAGTCCATCAGACTGTTCACATGAGTTCCTTGTAACCTGTAAAGTTCTGTTTGATCGCTTCATAGAGAATAATACCTGTGCTAACAGCAAGGTTAAGGCTTCTACCTTCTCTTGTCATCGGTATGGTCATGCAACGTTCCGGATGCGCGTTTAAGAGCTCAGCAGGAAGGCCCTTGGTTTCTGAACCAAAGAACAAAAAGTCATTTTCCTGAAAGCTTCTCTCAAAATACGGTGTATCTGTTTTCGTCGTACCATAAAAGTAACAAGCATCTTCACCTTGCGCAGCAAAGAAACTCTCTATATCTTCCCATACATGTAGATCAAGCTTATGCCAATAATCAAGCCCTGCTCTACGTACCGCTTTTTCATCAATATCAAAGCCTAAAGGCTTAATAAGATGAAGTGAAGAACCTGTGTTAACACAAAGACGACCGATGCTGCCTGTGTTGTTAGGGATCTGCGGGTTATAGAGAACGATGTTAAACATTAAAAGATTACCGTTTTGTTAGCATGTACAAAAATGCGATCTTCAAGTGCTAGCTTAAGCGCACGCGAGAGAACGATCTTCTCTACATCACGACCTGAACGTTGCATATCTCGCCATCCATAAGCATGATCAATGTGCTTAATCTCTTGAGCGATGATCGGACCTTCATCAAGGTTGTTGTTAACAAAGTGTGCTGTTGCACCAATGATCTTAACGCCACGTTCAAAGGCCTGCTTATAAGGGTTCGCACCGATAAAGGCAGGTAAGAATGAGTGGTGGATGTTGATGATCTTGTCTTCATACGCTTGTACAAACTTAGGAGTAAGTATACGCATATATTTTGCTAAGACGATATAGTTAATATCTTGGTATTGCGCCAAAACATCTAAAATGGCATCTTCATGCTCTTCACGAGAGAGACCTTCATGTGAGACCGTAACAAAAGGGATGTTAAACTTACTTACTAAAGGCTCTAAGAGGTCGTAGTTAGAGACAACGGCTAAGATGTTAGCATCCAACTCCCCTGCTTCGTAGCGTATGAGGATGTCACCGAGTGCATGAGACTCTTTAGTGACCATAAGGATGATGTTCTTCTTCGCTGCTTTAACGATCTCAACACTGGAGTCTTCTGGTAAAACAGCCTCAAGCTCTTTTTCAAGTTGGTCAGCATCGACCATACCTTCAACGACTGAGCGCATAAAAAACTTGTCATTGTCCTTGTCAACAAACTCGTTGTTAGACATAATGTTTAGTTCATGTTTGTAAAAGATACTAGCGATCTTGTAGACAAGACCTTTTTCATCTTTGGCATCGATAAGTACGCGGTATTGCTTCATGGTCTGACTCTCTTGAAAACTATTTTATAAAACCCACACAAGAGGTGTAGGTTCTAAAAAGAGTTTATTTAACAGCGTAGTTCGCGATGATAGAACCCATCTCGCTAGTAGAACAGATCTCTTTAGCATCAAACTGCGCTAAGTCACCTGTACGGTAACCCTCCGAAAGTGCCTGCTTGATAGCGTTATCAATACGGTCTGCTGCCTCATTTTCACCAAGGGCAAAACGTAACATCATCGAAGCACTTGCGATCGTAGCAATAGGGTTAGCAATGCCTTGACCTGCAATGTCTGGTGCTGAACCGTGGATAGGCTCATAAACACCGATCTTCTCGCCAACTGAAGCAGAAGGTAGCAGACCGATAGAGCCACAAAGCATAGACGCTTCATCAGAAAGAATGTCACCGAAGATATTTCCTGTTAACATAACGTCAAATTGTCTTGGGTTAAGTACCAACTGCATGGCAGCATTATCTACGTACATGTGTGTAAGCTCAACATCTGGGTACTGCTCAGCGATCTCAGTAACCACATCACGCCAAAGTTGTGACACGTCAAGTACATTCGCCTTGTCAATAGAACAGACACGCTTAGAACGTTTCTGTGCGATCTTAAATGCTTGGTGTGCGATACGCTCTATCTCCATACGTGTGTAGACCATGGTGTTCCAACCCTTATCATCCGTACGTCCCTTAGGCTCACCAAAGTAGATACCACCAATAAGCTCACGAACAACCATAATATCAACACCGTTGATGATCTCTGGCTTCAATGAAGAGGCGTTAACTAACTCGTCATAGACCACAGCAGGACGTAAATTAGCGTAAACACCTAACTCTTTACGAAAACGTAGAAGACCTGATTCAGGACGTTTTTCACGAGGGAGTTCGTCCCATTTTTGACCACCGATAGCACCAAAAAGTACAGCGTCTGAGTTCATAGAACCATTAATCGTCTCTTGTGGCAAAGGATCACCGGTTACATCGTAAGCGCAACCACCCATTAAAAGGTCATCATACTGAAAATCAAAGTCACATTTTGACGCTACTGCGTCAAGTACTTTAACGGCTTCATCGATAATCTCAGGACCAATACCATCACCTTTAATAAGGGCAATTTTATAGTTTTTCATTACTTCTCTCCTTGTGCGACTTCTTGTGCTGCATAGTTCATTAATCCGCCTGCATTGATTAGTTCTTGCATAAATGGAGGGATCGGTGTAAATTTATAGCTTTTTCCGTTTGTCTTGTTGGTAATCGTTCCATTATCAAGATCAATACTAACAACATCACCTTTTTTGATCTCTGTACTCTCTGGTAGTTCAAAGATAGGTAGGCCCATGTTAAAAGCATTACGGTAGAAAATACGTGCAAAAGTTGGTGCGATGACAGCCGCAACACCCGCCGCTTTAAGCGCGATAGGCGCGTGCTCACGAGATGAACCACAACCAAAGTTATCATCTGCAACGATGATGTCACCTGGTGTCATGTTCTTTACAAAGGTAGGGTCAGCATCTTCCATAACATGCTTTGCTAACTCTTCAGGAACAGATGTGTTCAAGTAACGTGCGGCAATAATAAGGTCTGTGTCGATATCTTTACCGAAATTCCAGACTTTTCCTTCAATTGTTTGCATATAAAATCCTATTTGGTACACCCTGTTATAAACAAAGGTGCCCTTTAATTTTTTGGGATTATATCCAAAAAAGCGTCATGTTTTGATAAAGCAAACTCTATTTAGCATTAATATTATTTAGTATGTCCCTATTTTAGTACAACTATCTAGAAGTAAATTCAATGAGAATACATCATATAAAATAAATGAAGATCACGCATAAAGTCAAAAAACACAAGTTATAATTCAACAAGTTTCGGTATAATCCGATTACTATTTTGTAACCTTCAATGGTTCAATTATTTAACCCGCTAGGAGCGCCTTCCCATATGACCGCAAAAGAATTAAACAAACACCTAGATGACACCTTCTCTTCTCACAAAAACTCAGAGTGTATGACCTATGAGTCACTCGTCGAGTCTTTTGACAAGCAACCTACTGCAGCACAAGCTAAAAATGTTTTAAAGCTTGCGCAGAAAAACAAGGTCTGCCTATTTACCGCGTCTGAGCATGCAAAAATGCTTAACGATAAAGAAGCGGCACAGCGTTTAGCCGCTCAGCGTAAGCTGATTGAAGACTCAAAAGGTGAAGAGTTTGACATTCTTAAGCAACATGAGCTTATGGAGTGGTCACGTTCTGACTCGCCTGTTCGTATGTACCTACGTGAAATGGGTCAAATCCCACTTCTAACAAAAGAAGAAGAGATTGAGATCTCTAAAAAGATCGAGTATGGTGAAAGTATTATTATTGATGCTATCTGTTCTGTTCCATACCTCATTAACTTCATCCTAGACTACAAAGACCCACTTATCAACCGTGAACGTCGTGTTAAAGAGCTTTTCAAAAGCTTTGAAGACGAAAAAGAGCAAGATGCTGATGGTAATGACATCGAAGAAGATAAGTCAGAAAAAGCTTTAACTGCCAAGGACAAAAAACGTGTTGACGCCGTTATATCAAGCTTTAAGGCACTTGAGAAAGCTAAAAAAGATTGGTTAAAATCAACTGAAAAAGAGGTCACACTTAAAGATGGCGAAGAGATGACTGAAGAGTATGTCCACTACTTCCTTATCGCTAGTTTTAAGAAAAAGACACTTAAAGAGCGTCTATTAGACCTTGGACCAACATCTAAGCTTATTAATGAGCTTGTGAAGTCTATGGAAACAGCACTACATAGTGATGATGGTTTCGACAAAGAGCTTAAACGTCTTGAGTACAAACTTCCTCTTTTCAACGATACCTTACGTGCCAACCACTTAGAGATGGTTGATGAGATCTGTGATCTGACTAAAGAAGACATCGCTGCGCGTGTTCCTGAAGCGACTATGGTCAGTACCTATATGGAGATCAAAAAGCTCATCCAGACAAAAGAGGCCTCTAAAGGTGGCTTTGACATGGAACCTGAGAAGCTTTTAGAGATCCTTGAGCAGATCAAACGTGGTAAAGATATCTCTGAGATCTCTAAAACACGTATGGCAAAATCAAACCTTCGTCTTGTTGTTTCCATCGCCAAACGTTACACGAACCGTGGTCTACCGTTCCTTGACCTTATCCAAGAGGGTAACATCGGTCTTATGAAGGCAGTTGACAAGTTTGAATACAAAAAAGGTTATAAGTTCTCTACTTATGCAACATGGTGGATTCGTCAAGCGATCTCTCGTGCGATTGCAGACCAGGCACGTACTATTCGTATCCCTATTCACATGATCGAGACGATTAACCGTATTAATAAAATCATGCGTAAATACCTCCAAGAAAATGGTAAAGAACCAGATGTTGATACAATCTCTGAAGAGGTTGGCCTCTCGGTTGAGAAGGTTAAAAACGTTATTAAAATCACTAAAGAGCCTATCTCTCTTGAAGCACCTATTGGTAATGAAGATGATGGTCGTTTTGGTGACTTCATCGAAGACAAGACCTCTTTAGCACCAGCAGATGCGATCTTGAAAGATGACCTTCGCCTACAGATCGAAGGCGTCTTAGAGCAACTTAACGAGCGTGAAAAAGCCGTTATCAAGATGCGTTTCGGGATCATGGATGATGAGAGTGATCGTACTCTTGAAGAGATCGGTAAAGAGCTTAACGTGACGCGTGAGCGTGTTCGTCAGATCGAATCGTCTGCTATTAAGAAGCTTAAGCACCCTAAAGTGGGCCGTCGCCTTAAAAACTACATCGAAGAGTAAATCCTTTGACCTTTGAGCAGCAGTGGATCGAGTATGACTACAACCCCTTTGTGCTATTTAGCTCAAGTGGAAAAGTTCTCTCGCTTAACAATGAGGCTCAGTACCTCTTAGGCAGTGTTGACAAAAACACGATCTTTGAGATCGCTACTACCCACGCCAGCACTAGCTTTGGCTTCAAAACAACCTTTTTAGAGTTAGAGTTTGGCCGCTACCGTTTTTTTGGTATTACTGTTGGTTATGAAAATGAGTCTGAGATCGGTATACGCTTTTACCAAATACCTACTCTAACCTTCTCCGCGCCAAAACCGATGGGTGATCTGACTAACATTTATACCCTTATCGATCTATGTATCAGTACAAACTCTATAGGTTCAGATGTCCTTTATACCAAAACGCTTGACCCTACGATCCCCGAAGTACGTCTACACCCTGACAACTTCATCAAACTACTTAACAAGATCTACCAAGGTCTACAAGAGAGTGAAGAGATCACAACAACGCTCTTTTATCGTGTGGGCGAACATATTAAGTTTGATGAGAAGAAGTACTCACTCTTTACGATTGAGATCAAAGGTGAAAACTTTTCGAAAAAATATAGCTCTGAAATAGAGATATTGGCAGAAGCAAATAACCTCTACGCGACAGTAAAAGAGAATGAGATCAGTATAAACATACCGATGATAACGGAGTAGTTTCTATATAGGCAACTATATAACTGCTTTTACTTTACGACGCTCTTATAAAGAGTGAACGTCCCATAAAGAAACCAACAACAATCCCCACGCCCAGACCCACTAAAAATGGTACTAGACTTAACAGTTCATTGTTTTTAAGCCCTATAAATCCGAGCACTAAAAAGAGGTACGGTACAACTCTAAATATCGAGACTAAGGCAGGTGCACTTTTGGCCGTGTTTTTAAGTGTATTCTTCTGAGACTTTAAACGTGCTTTCTCTTCTTTAACCACCGATTTAAGATCAACATCCTCTTCAATACTCATCTCAGCAGTGATCTCTTCGCTATATAGATCAAACGGATCATCGATCTTCTCCATAAGATCAGTGTCATCGGGTCTGTCTTCAGCTTCTACACGTGAGTCAACTAAGCGTTTGTAACTGTATGTCGAACCAAGTAAGATCAAGACAGAGGCTAAGAAAGCGATCTGAAAATTTAGAAAAAAAGTATACGAATAGATCCATAAAGCAAAGATAACGACTTCACTGACCACGAAAAGATTAATAGTTTTTTTCAATCTCATCCCAATCTTCATCGTCTTCTAACTCTTGTTGGATCTTGTAGCGACCTGACTTACGCAGCTCTTCAAACTCTTGGTACTGCTTAGAGTAGGCTTTATAGACATTAAGGATGGCAGCAGCAATACCGATGCCCACACCGATCCAAAGTGTCCACCAAACACCAGTAAGACGTTTCAGACCGAAACCTATGGCAACACCGATAAGAACAGCAACTACGATAGAGACACCAAGTGAAAGAGAGTCAGCACCTTCGATGATCGGTTTAATACGAGGTTTTTTCTCTTCGTCTGGATTAACTGATGGATATGCCATTAGTTAATCTCCGCGAAGATCTTCTCAGCTGCTGTGATGGTGTTAGCGATCATTTCATCTGTTGTTGCGCTACAGACGAAACCGGTCTCATAACCTGAACAAGCGAAGTAAAAGCCCTCTGAGAGCATTGCTGCATGAAACTTAGCAAAAAGTGCATGATCAGCCTGTGCAGCATCATCAAAGTTTTTGACCGCCGCTTTACTAAAGAAGAAACCAAACATTGAACCACGAACATTTGTCACCATATCAATGCCATTTTTAGCGGCCGCTGCTTTCATCCCTTCTACTAGCGTTGTTGCGCGCTCTTGAAGTATGGGGTATAGTTTTGCATTTTGCTTGAGCTTTTTAACCGCAGC
>JAJRVE010000052.1 GCA_024277445.1 Campylobacterales bacterium | reverse complement strand
GTATAAGTTTGACCTTTTTTTCTTGCCATCTTTATCTCCCTGATTCATTGTTATATAGTTTATCATTTAGGAAATAAATTGGACTCATATCTTGTCCTAGATTTTCAGGCCATTATAATAAGAAATAAGAAATAAGAAATAAGAAATAAGAAATAAGAAATAAGAAATAAGAAATAAGAAATAAGAAATAAGAAATAAGAAATAAGAAATAAGGGTGGCTTTGTTTGGCTTAGTGGGATCTTAAACTGTTGGAAGGTTGAAAGTCGTGGATTCCTGCCTTCGCAGGAATGACGGAGAGTATGAACTGCTTAAAAGTTAGCAACCAAAACGACGGCGAAGCTCGTCGAACCAGTTTCAACCCCAAAAGAGTTCCCCCGTCATAAAAGTTTCAGATTTGGTGTGAGTTGTGCCGGATGTGAACCCGAAGGCGCACTGGTGTGCGTGGAGAGGTGAGCTCCGACGCAAATCGCGCCGAAGCTGGAACTTTTATTTGTTAGTCGATTTCTGCGTCGATCACATCATCGTCCGCTTTTTTCGCGCCTTGGTCAGCTGCTTCGCCGCCCTGCTCTTTTTGGTACATACGCTCAGCCATCTTGTGACTAGCTTCACTTAATGCTTTTACTTTCTCTTCGATCGTCTCTTTCGTAGCAGACTCATCTTTGAGTGTCTCTTTAAGATCAGTGATAGCCGCTTCAATCGCTGCTTTCTCATCTGCATCCATATCTTCTGATTCACTCATTGTCTTCTCAGTCTGTGCAACAAGTGCATCAGCTTGGTTACGAAGTTCTACCACTTCTTTACGCTTCTCATCTTCAGCTTTGTTCGCTTCAGCATCTTGAACCATTTTCTCGATCTCTTCTTCACTTAATCCTGAAGAACCAGAGATCGTGATAGACTGAGATTTACCTGTACCCTTGTCAGTAGAACTTACTGTCAAGATACCGTTCGCGTCAATGTCAAATGTTACTTCGATCTGTGGCACACCACGTGGTGCAGCTGGAATGTCACCAAGCTCAAACAGACCAAGAGACTTGTTGTCCTTAGCGAACTCACGCTCACCTTGAACAACACTAATGCTTACTGCAGGCTGGTTATCTTCTGCTGTTGAGAAAACCTGAGACTTTTTAACAGGAATCGTCGTTCCCTTCTCAATGATCTTCGTAGCAACACCACCAAGTGTCTCAATACCAAGTGAAAGTGGTGTAACGTCAAGAAGAAGTACATCTTTAACATCACCACGTAAAACACCACCTTGGATCGCAGCACCGGCAGCAACAACCTCATCTGGGTTAACACTACGGTTAAGGTCTTTACCACCAAAGTACTTGCTTACCGCTTCTTGCGCAGCAGGAACACGAGTAGAACCACCAACCATGATGATCTCTTTGATCTCGTTGTTGTCAAGATCAGAGTCTTTCATCGCTGTTTTGATGTGATCAATCGTCTCTTCAATAAGTGTCTCGATCATACCTTCAAACTTAGCACGAGTAAGTTTAACGACAAGGTGTTGTGGCCCTGCTTCTGTCATCGTGATAAATGGCAGGTTGATTTCCGTCTCAGTTGCACTTTAAAGCTCTTTTTTAGCGTTTTCAGCAGCATCTTTAAGACGTTGTAGTGCCATCTTGTCGTTTTTAAGTTCGATACCGTGTGTGTTTTTGAACTCTTCATTTAGGTAATCAACGATTTTGTTGTCAAAGTCATCTCCACCTAAGAACGCATTACCGTCTGTTGAAAGAACCTCAAATGTACCATCAGAGATCTCAAGTACTGTAACATCAAATGTTCCACCACCAAGGTCGTAAACAAGTACATTCTCTTCAGCTTTTGACTCAAGACCATACGCTAGTGCAGAAGCTGTTGGCTCATTGATAATACGAAGTACGTTAAGACCTGCAATCGTACCGGCATCTTTCGTTGCCTTACGCTGTGCATCATTAAAGTATGCTGGAACCGTAATAACAGCGTCAGATACTGCTGAACCGATATACGCTTCTGCATCTTCTTTTAGCTTAGAAAGGATCTTCGCAGAGATCTCTTGTGGTGTGTACACTTTACCCGCAACATCAACCGCAGCCATACCATCTTTGTTAACGATATTATAAGTTACTTTGTCGTGCGCCTCTTTAGCTGTCTCTTCGTCCATCATAAGACCCATAATTCTCTTAATAGAAGAGATAGTCTTTTCAGGGTTAGTGATCGCCTGACGTTTTGCTGGATCACCAACAAGAACATCACCCTTATCTGTAAACGCTACAACCGATGGTGTAGTGTTTTTACCTTCGCTGTTAGGGATGATTTTTGCTTCACCACCCTCATAAACTGCGACACATGAATTTGTTGTTCCTAAATCTATTCCAATTACTTTACTCATATTAGATCCTTTAATTTTGTTATATTTTTTTATCAGTGTCATTATAGATGAAACTGATATTTTGTCCTGCCACCTAAGTAGCACACGTTACTAGTTAGCGATCACGACCATTGCATCACGCAGTGTGCGGTCTTTGTACTTGTACCCTTTTTGAAAGGTACTTACAATCTGACCTTTTTCATGGTCTTCGCTATCAACCTGCTGGACAGCATGGTGTACATTAGGGTCAAACGGTGCATCTTCATTTACCGGTGTCACGCCATGTTTTTCCAACACTGTCAAAAATTGTTTAATTGTTAACTCAACCCCTTCACTTACTTTTTCAAGAAGTGTCTCAGGGTCAGCATCCATATCCTTTGCTTTCATCGCACCATCAAGGGCGTCCAAAACAGGGAT
>JAJRVE010000051.1 GCA_024277445.1 Campylobacterales bacterium | reverse complement strand
CTCGTCGCAGTTTTCGGCGATGATCTGTGCGAAGATACCACTGATATCGACATATTCTCGGGCTAATACATTGTCGGGTATGATGCCTGCTCCTACGTCGTTATGGACAAATACGATGTCCTTGGAGAGGCTCATGACCTTCTGGATGTGTTCAAGAATCTGCTCTTTGGTCTGTTCGTGATAGAGCATATTGTTGATCCACATGGTGGTGCATTCGACGAGAACAGGTGCGTCGCACTTTTTAATAGCATTGTAGAGGTCAAGCGCTTCTTCTATGGTGAGAAACTTTTGCGCTCTTCGTACTTGGTGTGTTTTGATGCGACTGCTGATCTCATCATCTATAAACTCTGTGGTGGCGAGGTAATAAGGCATGGCTTCTGAATTAAGTTCGCAATGACGGAGAAGGTATTGTTCTGCGTTTAAGGACTTTCCACTTTTAATTCCACCTATAAAAAGGGTTTTCATTACTTATCCCATCGCCATCATAGAGCGTTCGACTTCGGCGGTAATCTCAGCTTGAGTAAGGCCTTGCATGTACCCATAAGCGATAGCCCCACCTGCACCAACACCCTCTTTGGCTTCGCCTTCGTCATAAAGCTTCAACACAGGGATATTGGCATCTTCATAAAGAAAATCTGCGTAGAGTGCCTTGGCTCTGAAGTTGAGTTGTGAGAGGAGGGCGTTGATGTTGGAGGCACCATCTTGAGTGATCCAACGGGTGGTACAGAGCGTGATGTGGCGAGGATCATGGTAGATACTGTCACGACTCGCGATAGCATCGGCGATGAGCAGTGCCGCCGCCATCTGTGTACCGCCGGCAAGTACAACTTTTGTCTGATGACTAGCTTCCAAAACAAATCCAGCGACAAACATAAGCGTGTTGTCTGCGGTGTGAGAGAGTTTCTCAAAGAGTCCCATGTTGGGCGTAATCTTGGAAAGTGCTGCTGAGATGGTAGCACGCTTAATATCAGTAGGAGCATCTTTAAACGAAGAAGCAAAGAGTCCTTTAACGTTAAGACCAAGTACCTGAATAGCAGCTTGTGCGGTAGTCGTTCCTGAAGGTGTGGACTCGCCAACAATAACATAGTCGCCTTCTGGCTTATAGCTACGTCCAAAGGTACGTCCTTTTTCAAAGACTACTTGCGCATCAAAGGCTTCATCAGAAGTGATGGACGGAGTTGGAGCGATGTTAAAGTCGAGAAGATCGCACTGCTGGGGCTTGACCTCAAGACCAAGATCTAAGATCTTCACACGGCTAAAAGGTGTAAGAGTATGAACAGCGCGGGTTAAAAGTCCGGGCGTAGGGATGCCACTCGCTGTTTCGGCAAGGTCGTCAAGCGAGAAGACCTTACCTGTGGAGAGAAACTCCGCATCGAGTGTCGGTGTCAAAGGAATTTTCCCAGGAATTCCCGCTTGGGTGATCCCTTCGATCTCACAGGTTTTTGTGACAGAGGCAGCGAGCAGAAAATCTGCTCTGCCTTGGGGTAAGGTGCTTTCGCTGTTGTCTGTGAGTGAAAAGATCTTCATAAGGTTCCTAGTATTTGGCGTTGAGACCTAAGTAGAGGCTGCGACCTGCGGTAGCGTAACCATCCACTGTCTGATAGTATCTGTCTGTAAGGTTATCCACTTTTCCATAAACAGTGACAAATTTGTTGACTTTAACATTAGAGACAAAGTTAACAACAGCATATTTACCGGTCATAGCACCTTGTTTGTCCGCCCCATCATAACGCTCACCGATATATTGTCCATTGAGTCCAAGATCAAAGTCTTCAGTAGCATAATAGACAACGGAAGCATCTACTTGGTGCTTTGGACGACGCGCAAGCTCTTTCTTGTCTGCATCTTTGGCGTCGAGGTAGGTGTAGTTGGCAGATAGACCGATGGTGTCGAAGAAGTAATCTTTGTAGCCGAGTTCTACCCCTTTTAAGATGGAGTCGCCATCAATATTTTGGTATTGACCAGCAAAGGTCACAGGGTCAGTAACATAGTCAATAAGGTTGTTGACTTTATTGTAGAAACCGGTGATCCAGACAGTTTCATTCCCTAAAGTAAGATCGAGGCTGAGGGTAGTCTCTGGTGTCAGCGTGTCGTTTCCTACAGGAGAAACGGTACCAAAATAGGTAAAAGATGGTGCGTAGAGCTGGTAAAGTGAGGGCACATTGTAAGCATTTGCAAGATTACTACTGATAAAGTAATCTGAATAGAGATACTGTTTGATACCTAACTTCCCAGTAGTTTTGTCATCAAATGCATCAAAGTGATCATAGCGTATCGCCTCGGTGATAATTGTTGGAAGATCAGAGATAATTGAAAGCTTATTATAGTTGCTAGCAAAGATGGCGGTATCACTGTAGGATTTATCTAAGTTAGCACCACCACTTTTTTCTTGTTTAAAGTTTTGGTAACTTCCTCCAACCCGTACAAAGCTGTTATCCATATAGGTAATTTTGTCGCTTAATTTTGCTTCTTGTGTTGAGCCTGTGTATCCGCCGTATTGACTACGAGAGAAAGTGGATAAATTGTATCGCGCTTCAATCTCATTGAGTGTGTCTTTATGGGTATACGCTAGTGAATAGAAGCGATTTTTGAGGTTAGAAAAGTATTGAGATGTTGTTCCAAAAAAGGTGTCCACGTTTTGGGCATCTGCTCCGGCATAAGCATCATACTCAACATAACTATTAATCGTCTGTACATTTGCTTCTAAGCGATCCTCTTTGGTAATGTTCCAGCCAAGTTTTGCATTAAAAGCCTTGTTGTTATAAGCATCTTTTTCCCAGCCAAGCTCATCATAGCGCTTACCATAATCAGGTGTACCTTTTTTAGGTTCAGCAGCAGAAAAACCATCAGTACTATAGAGTGAGCCTCCCATCAAAATGTCAAACGTCTCAGTCGCGTAAGAGGCTGAGAGTGCTGCAAGTTTACTATCAAACGATCCGTACTCAACTTTGGCGCTTCCATGCAGCCCTTTTTTTGCATGTGTGGTAACAATATTGATAACACCCGCACTAGCATCTGCTCCCCAAATACCTGATTGCGCACCCTTGATGATCTCGATTTGTGCTACGTCGTTAAGCACGATTTGAGAAAATTGGGCACCACTGAGTCCTGTAATATCGTTATAGCGTACACCATCTATCAAGACTAGCGTACGTTTTGAGTCCATACCACGAAGAAACATAGAGCTTGTTTGTCCAGGTCCACCATTGCTAACGGCTGCTATATGCCCAAGCTTAGCAAGTGCTTCTTGAAGTGTCGTTACTCTAGACTCTTCAAGCTCCTCTTTAGTAATAATCGTAACACTATCGGGAATATCAGAGTGTTTAAGTTCGGTACCTTGTGCTGCAGTGACATTAATGTCCGTGAGTGTATACGCATTAGCTCCAAAAAGCGAAGTGGTGAGTGCTGCAATAGCTGTAAGTGAAAGTAGTGTCGTTTTCATTTTTTTCCTTAGTAGGTTAATTTATTTAGTATTTAGGGTCAGGTGATGAATCTTTCCATTGTAGGTGGTGAAGTGACTGAGTTAGCGTAGAGGTAAGGTTCGATGTGTTGTTTGGGTTTGCTGTTGTGGCGGATGAGGTTGCGGGTTACACGGTTATAATAGCAGTTACAATGGCCTGCATGAGTAGGGAGTGAAAGGGTGGACGAACAGAGTAGCTCTTCGAGCTCTTCTTCAGCACTCTCTTCTTGCTCCCAATCACTATGGATAAGGTGAGAAGTCTGTACACGGACAGCAGTTGTACTAAGGTGATGTTGGACTACGCTTGCTTGAATCGCAGCAAGTGTAAAGTAGTTCTTACCAAAACCCTTAGGTGTACGCATTTCCTCTCCTTATTTTTATTATTTTGGAATTATAGCAAAAAAAAGAGCATCGTCCACGAATTGAGAGAAGAGATAGGTTTGTGACTTGAGCCGTCATTCCTGTGGAGGCAGGAATCAAACAGTCTATGCTTCGTGAATATTTCAAACTTTCAAACACGTGGATTCCTGCCTCCACAGGAATGACCGCAGTAAAAATGGGTGTAATTCGTGAAATTAGCGTAATTCGTGGACAAAAAGGCTCTTTCTCTTCATGCTTTAACGATATAATTTCACAATTAAACAAGGATAGCCATGAAACTCTCGCATTTACGACAGATTGTTGACTTTATGCAGGGGGTGAAGCATATTAATGCCATT
>JAJRVE010000050.1 GCA_024277445.1 Campylobacterales bacterium | reverse complement strand
GCTCGATCTCTATATCTTCGGGTACCAAGCCTAAGACTAAGGCACTCTCAAACATCCCTTTTTTCAGGTTGGCCTTTTGACTGTAGGGATGGAGCATGATCGCTTCGCCAAAGATGGAACGGTAGCCATACTCTTTCGCTTCAGCAATGATCGTGTCAAACATCTCATTCATAATACCAAGACCTTTAAACTCAGGATGGACAACGGCGATAGCAACTTCAGCACTATTGGTTGCTTGGTGTGGCAAGAGGGCAAAATGGCCGACAATTTTTGCTTCAGAGAGGGCGACGATGGAGTGAACTTCTTGGGTGGTGTTGGACTCTTTGATGCGTTTAGGATCATAAAATAGAGGTTTATAGTAGGTGTAATCGTAGTTACGATAGATCAATCGGCTGATCGCCTCTTCATCACCCGCTTGGAAGGTACGAACAGTGACTGTTTTAGGGTGAGACTCTGTTGGTGCAGGAGCTTCTTCTGTTGGGGTTTGATCTAGCTGGCAGTTGCTTAGGTTGGTGATGAGGGTAAAACGTTTTCCCTCTTTGCCCATGGTGGTAAAGTAGAAGTAATCGACGAGATCATAAATGCGGTAAAAACCCTTTGAGTGGTCACTGCTACCATCGATGGCTTCACTACGATAAGCTGAGAAGTCAAAGGGCTGTCCAAACTCTTGGAGTAGGAGATGGAGTTGACAGTTGGTGATGGTAAAGGTGAGTCTCATATCGATAGCTCTGCTGTTCTCATAGGCATGTTTTAAGCTGTTCTCGACGAGTTCTTGGAGTGCTAGATGCATGTTGCCAAAATGATAACCACTGCGCTGTTCAAGTTGTTGCAGGGTAACAAAGATAAGGTTTAGGTCAGCGCTGTTATGGAGTTCAAGAACGACGGTATCAGAGTTCATCGAGTGCCTTTAGTGCGGTAGATGCTAAGACTTTCATCCCTATCATCAAGGCATCATCATCAACATTAAAACGGCTGTTATGCTGAGAGTAGCAACTCTCTTTATCATCAGAACAACTTCCTAAGCGTATAAAGGCGCCAGGGATCTGTTCAAGATAAAAGCCAAAATCCTCACCACCCATCACAGGATCAACAAGGTCGATGCAGTTCTCGCTGCCTAAGATACGCTCTGCTTCGCCCACAAGTAGATCCACCATCGCCTTATCATTAAGGACTTCCGGGGTGCCAAAGTTGTAGTTCAACTCAAACGAGGCGTGCATCGACTTGGTGATACCCTCTATGGTCAGGCGCATCATCTCTGGTATCTGTTTACGGATCTCATGGTTGACAGTACGTACGGTTCCTTTCAGTACCACATGATCGCAAAGGACATTGGCGGCTTTACCACCCTCAATGGTACCAAGCGAGATGACAGCAGGATGGAGTGGGTCGATCTGCCGTGAGACAATGTGGTTAAGTGAGTTCACCACCATAGAGGTGACCAAGATAGCGTCAACGCCCTCATGCGGTCGCGCACCATGAGAACTTTTTCCTTTGATGATGATCTCAAACATATCGGCAGAGGCCAGCATTACCCCGTATTTATAGCCTATCTGTCCAGTAGGGAGGTAAGGGTAGGCGTGTAGACCGAAGATAGCTTTTACATTCTCTAAGGCACCACTCTCTATCATCTGTTGGGCGCCTGCGTCGAGTACCTCTTCTGCGGGTTGGAAGATAAAACGGAGGTTAGCTTTAAGGGGTGTTTGGAGTTGGGCAAAGGCGAGGGCAATACCTAAAAGTACAGCAGCATGGGCGTCATGTCCACAAGCATGCATAATGCCTCTGTTTTCAGAGATGTAGGGTACAAGGGTTCGCTCATCAATCGGCAGGGCGTCAATGTCAGCACGCAAGGCAATAAAAGGTTTACTTTCATCTACGATAAGTTCCGCGATAAGTCCATAATGCGCTTCATAGGTCGTAATACGTAGTCCGCTTTCTGAGAGTATCTTTTTGATGAGGGCAGTAGTCTCTACCTCTTCGTTAGAGAGTTCTGGATGTTCATGCAGATGATGACGAAACTCTATGACGGTGGTGTTGAGTGACTCTAGTGCTGTAAACAGTCTCTCTTTAAGTGTTGCCATGTGCTACTCCTCTTACTTACTTTTATTATAGAACAGAGTAATGTAAAATGAATTGAAACTTCCTTTGCTACAATGATGGGACTAAAGGAATATGATGCGTTTTATAACAATACTTTTTTTACTATTGCTATCGCTACAAGCAGACGAGGTCAACTGGAACAGTGACTTTGCAGCGGCTAAAGCTAAGGCACAAAAAGAGGACAAGATCATCTATGCGGTGATCACCTCTGAGACCTGTCGTTGGTGTCGAAAACTTGAATCAACCACACTGCAAGATCCTAAGATCATTAAAAATCTTAACGAAAAGTATGCGACTGTATCGATCACGCGTGGTAAAGGAACTTACCCACAATGTTTTAAAGCACCGATGGTACCGATGACCTATTTCGCAGCACCCGATGGTCGAATCATCTACAGTGTACCGGGGTATTGGAGTGAAGAGGATTACCTCTCCATGATGGGTGATGTCGAACGAAAGTACGAGAAACAAAAAAGAGCAGCACTGCTCTCAAATCAAACTAAAGGTAAATAATGGAATTTGTAGCAACTTCAAAGGCACCAGCAGCAATTGGTCCTTACTCACAAGCAGTTAAAGTCAACGGTATGGTCTACACCTCTGGTCAGATCGCGCTTCGTCCTGATGGCACGATGGTAGAAGATGATGTGGTACTTCAAACAGAACAGGTCTTTGAGAACCTTCGTAATGTTCTTGCTGAGGCAGGATCTTCTTTAGACAGAGTGGTTAAGGTGATGGCTTTTGTGGCAGATATTAATGACTTTGTAACGGTCAATGAGATCTATGCAAAAGCCTTTGGCGACCATAAACCAGCGCGCTCATTAGTAGCGGCTAAAACATTGCCTAAAAATGCACTTGTAGAGATCGAAGTCATCGCACTTTGTGATTAGATTTATACCTGTCTACTATTTGTAGATAGGTCTCTTTCTTGATGTAAATCATCCCCCTCCTTTTATTGCAACTGTAAAATAACCCAATTATTGTGGAGTATTTTATGTCCGAACCTAAACTAAACAAGCGTGAACGTTACAAAGCACAAATGACGCCTTATGAATTCTACGTAGAGTTCGAGACCTTGGACTTTGAGAGTCTGAGTGAGGGTGAACGTTTTTACCTGCAAGACTATGGCATCTTTAATACTGAGTTTTTGGAAGATGAGTTCACCTTGCGTATACGTATCCCGGGTGGGCGTATCAGTGTTGAGGACTTTAAAGCGATTGCTGAGGTGGTGGCAGAGTATGACCTGACTATCATCTTGACAGCACGAGCAGGTATACAGCTCCATGACATCGAAGCCGACGATATCTTGGATATCCATAAACGTATTAATGCCCTTGGTGTCACAACATGGCAGAG
>JAJRVE010000049.1 GCA_024277445.1 Campylobacterales bacterium | reverse complement strand
TGAGATTTTAGCGGTGAGTGATGGCATCATGGTGGCACGTGGGGATCTTGGTATTGAGGTGCCTTACTATGAGGTACCAGCTATTCAAAAGAGCATCATTAAAAAGGCAAATGCTGTCAGTAAACCAGTCATCACCGCCACGCAGATGCTACTCTCCATGACTGAAAGCGAGACCGCGACACGCGCAGAGATCTCAGACGTAGCCAATGCGGTCTTAGATGGAACAGACGTGGTGATGCTCTCTGAGGAGAGTGCGATAGGGCATAACCCTGTCTTAGCCGTAGAAACGATGTTTAACACCATTCGTGAAACGGAGAAGATGTACGATTATGACAAGTTCTCTAACTTCAGCATGAATGATGAGATGGATGTCATCCATGAATCAGCCGTCATGTTAGCAGACAACCTCAATGCAACAGCACTTCTCTCTTTAACGACCTCAGGACAATCCGCTAAAAAGCTAGCACGCTATCGTCCTAGAAAAGCCATCTTAGCCATCATTCATGATGAACGTGTCGCTCGTTCATTGACAATCGTGTGGGGTGTCATCCCTGCCTTTTTGGTAGAGAAAAGCTCACTTGATGCGATGATGTCTCAGGTCGTTAAAAAAGGGTTAGCTAAGGGAGTGTTAGAAAATGATGGTTGCTATGTCTTAACAGCAGGTGATCCTGTTGGCGTTGCTGGAACAACGAACAGTATAAGAATCTTACGTGAACATGAGATGCACTACCTGAAGTCGCTCTAAACGCCAAGTAGCAGTTTCTCGGTTATGCTTGCTCTTTTTTTTCTTGTAAATGGGTATGAATATGGTGAATGTTTTGATGTTCAGGGTAGTCGATGTAGTGACTGTTTAGAAGTTGTTTCAGACGGTTAAGGTTAAAACGCCAGAAGTGTTCATGGTCAAACTTAGGATGTTCTCTCATCTTAGCGCAGATAGCCTCTTCATCTAACTCACCCGAACCAATAACATCATACATCATCTCTTTAAGCGCTTCAACCGAGTCCACCGTCGTGTCATCATCTTTGAGTTGTTCTTTTGGCATAAAGGCATAAAGCTTCCACCCGCTAAAACCAAGAGCCAAGACAAAAGCCACCATCATCCCTATCTCAATATTCGTCATTGTTCACCTTTATAAGTGCTCGCATTTATCTGTAAGTGTAGCGATTTTTTTATGTTTTGTTCTTGATAGACGTCATGGCAGGTGAATACAAGGGTTTATGCCATACCGGTATACCTAATTTAGATAGAATACTTTTATGAAAAAAGATGAAGTATTTAACAAGCCTATAGAGAAGCAGTTTGAGTTTGATGCGGAGATTGCAGCGGTTTTTGATGACATGTTGCAACGTTCGGTTCCTTTTTACGCAGAGGCGATGAAGCTGACACAGCGATTTGCCAAGAACTATCTTCCTGAGGGTGGATTGGCGTATGATTTGGGCTGTTCTACGGCCTCAACACTTTTGGATGTTGAACGCGCTTTAGACGTTGACGCTCGTTTAGTTGGGCTAGATAACGCCCCTTCGATGCTCGATCAGGCACGTAAAAAGATCCTTGCCTTTAACTCCAAGGTTGAAGTCAAAGAGGCTGACATTATGAACTATGACTATCAACCGTGTGATGTGGTCATCAGTAATTACACCTTGCAGTTTATCCGTCCTTTGGTGCGTGAAGAGCTCATTAAAAAGATTAGTAGTGTGATGAATGAAGGGGGTTCCTTTATCTTTAGCGAGAAGGTGGTTTCAGCCAACTCGAAACTCAACAAAGAGCTTATAGACTGTTATTATGAGTTCAAAGAGTCTCAGGGTTACTCACAGTATGAGATCGCACAGAAGCGTGAGGCCTTAGAAAATGTACTCATTCCGTACACCGAAGCTGAGAACATTGAGATGGCAGAGCGTTGTGGCTTTAGTCATTGTGAGTGCATCTTTCGCTGGGCAAATTTTGCAACCTTTGTTGCTATAAAGTAGGAAAACGATGTCTGACTCTTTGGTTATAAAACACTTCAAAAAACTGTGTGCAATTCCTCACTGCTCGTATGAAGCGGAGGCTATGAAAAATTACCTTGTTGAAACGTGTGGGGCGTATGGTTATGTGGTCAGTGTGGATGAGACAAGAAACATCTTGGCTAAACACCCAGATGCCAAGGTCACACTTCAAGCGCACTACGACATGGTCTGCATAGGAACAAGCTTTCCTCTTACATTACAAGAAGATGAAGGTTGGCTCTGTGCTACGGACTCCACACTTGGCGCGGACAATGGGATGGGCATGGCAATGATGCTTGCGTTGATGGAAGAGGGTGTGGCTGTTGATGCACTATTTACTTCTGAAGAAGAGGTTGGTCTTGTCGGTGCAAGAGGCTTAGACTTAGATCTTACAACGCCCTACCTTCTTAACCTTGACTCCGAAGAGGAGGGTGCTGTGACCATTGGTTGTGCGGGTGGGGTAGATATTATCGCTACTAAAAAGCTGCAACGTGAAAAGAAGGAGCTTCATCTTTATGAGTATCACATTAGTGGTTTGGCTGGTGGACATTCAGGTGTAGATATTGATAAAAATATTCCTAATGCGATCACGCTGCTCTTTAATAAACTGTGTGACACAGAGAGTTATATCGTTGAGGTCAATGGCGGTGAACGCCGTAACTCTATCCCTAAAAAAGCAGACATCCTTTTTGGTCTTGAAACAGAACTTGAGATCGAAGGGACAAGCTACCTTGGTCTGCAAGAGGTTGAGGTGATGGGTGAGAGTTGCACGATTATACAGATGTTAGCTGACTTTGAGAGTGGGGTACGTGCCTTGAACAGTGAGCTTAATATCGTGGAGACAAGTATCAACCTCGCTTTGATAGAAAGTTCAAAAGAGCGCCTTCGTGTCCAACTGAGTGGGCGTTCTATGGATAGAGATGCCTTGATAGCCTTAGAAAAAGAGACAACAGCGTACTTTGAGGGGAGTGGCTTTGATGTTTTATCAGAAGGCTTTTACTCTCCTTGGAAACCCGAGATAAATAGCTTCTCAGACTTAGTTCTGGATGAGACAAAAAAGCTATTTAAAGAGGCGGACTTCGGTGCTATTCATGCGGGTCTGGAGTGCTGGATCATTAAAGAGCGTTATCCTGAGATCTTGATGGCATCAATCGGTCCAAACATCATGTATCCGCACTCTAACCGTGAAAAAGTCGAACTTGCTTCTGTTGAGCGTGTGAATGTCTCACTTAAAAACATCGTAAAGGGTCTTAATGAAAAGTAGTCTTCTTCTTTTAATTTTAGTTGTTAGTCTGTTTGGTACTGTCTTACCCGAAAATGCCCCTTTTCCAGGAGGAGTAATCGTTCAGGAGATCGAGAGTGAAGTTAAGCCCAAGGTCTTTTTAGGAAAACGCCAGTTAATGGTTCTGCCTGCCAAGGAGAAGGGAAAGTACTTTATTGTGGCCGGAGTGAGTCTGAACCAAAAGGCTGACAAACCTTTTAAAGTAACCATCAAAGAGGGTAAACAAAAGCAGTTCCATACCTTCATCTTGGAAGATAAAGCTTACAAAAAACAGTACATTACCATTAAGAACAAACGCAAGGTCTCACCAAAAAAGATGGATATGAAACGCATCAACAGTGAGTCAGCACGTTCACGCAAAGCCTTAGCCCTCTATACACCTAAGAAGTTTAAAGACCTCTCCATGGTGAAACCCGTGGATGTTAACATCAGTGATGACTTCGGTAAACGTCGCTACTTTAACAACAAACCGCGTCGTCCTCATAGTGGAGTTGACATGCCAGCACCGGTGGGGACACCTATCGTTGCTCCTTTAGGCGGCAAGATCGCTGAGATGGGTGAATTCTTCTTTAATGGTAATGTGATCTTTATCGATCATGGACTTGGATTGGTGAGTATGTACTGTCATATGAGTAAGTTTGATGTTAAAAAAGGTCAGTTGGTCAAAAAAGGTCAGAAGATCGGTGAAGTCGGGATGACAGGTCGTGTGACCGGTCCACAGCTTAAGTGGGGTGTCTCACTTAATGGTGCAATGGTCGATCCGCGACTCTTTTTTGTAAATCAGAAGTGAGAAAGTGCTATAGTACGGTTTTTAAAAGACAGAGGGTTTTATGATTAAAATATTTTTAACGTTTTTGATGTTGGTTCTACTTCCGTTAACGCTTGATGCTCGCCGTAATGGTGAGGGCTTTTTTATAGGGTATGGTGCTGGTGGAACGTACTATAATGATTCGCATGCTATTAGTGATGTCGGTGGAGATTCTAGCGGCTTTAGTGGAGCAAGTAAGTTTTACATGGGTTATAAGTACGACCATGAGTTGACACTTGAAGGTTCATTTATGAACTATGGTTACTTTAAAGTGGAAGATAAAATCACGGGTAATCAATTAACCGAGTTCATTCCTATGTCAGGTAATGTTTATTTGAACTATGGACATGATTTTTTTCATAACCAGATCCGTCCATTTGTTATTTTAGGGGCAGGACTGCTTTGGATTAATGATAAAGCAAACTATATCTATGATGAAGAAGTGTTTTTTAGTCTGCATTATGGTTTTGGACTGCTTTATACACCAAACTGGTTATATGGTTGGGGCGCACGATGGGCGTATGAAGGGGACTGGAGTCGGTTTGATACGTTTAATGTGGATGGGACTGATCTGAATGGTGGGGGTTACGATAACTTCCTAGGAACAGTATATATCGGTCTACAATACAAGTTCTAACCTAAAAAAGTTCCAGCTGTGGCGCGATTTGTACTTCAGCTCACCACTTGACGCACACTAGTGCGCCTACGGGATCGCTTTAGCACAACTCACACCACATCTGAAACTTTTTCGACGGGGGACTTTTTTTGGGATAGTGCGACTGATTTCGACGAGCTTCGCCGTCGTTTTGGTTGCTAGCTTTCAAGCCATTTATACTCTCCGTCATCCCTGCGAAGGCAGGGACCAAAGGGAATGCCCTCGGGTAGATCCACGAACCATAACTTCTTAAAAATTTCAGACACGTCTAAGATGACCTGCGTCATCTTATTT
>JAJRVE010000004.1 GCA_024277445.1 Campylobacterales bacterium | reverse complement strand
TTTGTGGTGGATGAAGTACCACTTTACGAGTTTAGTGGTGAGGGTGAACACCTAGTACTGCACATGCGTAAGAAAAACTTAGCAACCTGGGATGCCATAGGCATGATCGCCAACCACCTTGGTATTAACGCTAGAGAGATCGGTTACGCAGGTCTAAAAGATAAAAATGCTTTGACCAAACAGTACATCTCCATCTTGAAAAAGCATGAAGAGAAGCTTGAGAATTTTAAACATGAAAACATTAAGTTTTTAGAGCGCACCTACCATAACAACAAGATCCGTCTAGGTCACCTCAAGGGTAACCGCTTTTTCATCCGTCTGAAAAAGGTGAACCCTACGGCGGCTAAGAAGCTTTCCGAAGCGATGAAGATGATCAAAAAAGAGGGGATGCCTAACTTTTTTGGTTACCAACGTTTTGGTGCGGATGGAAACAACTATAAAGTAGGTGAGGCGATCTTACAAGGTAAGCGAAAAGAGCGTAATGTCAAGCTCAAACGTCTCTATGTCAATGCCTATCAGAGTCATCTGTTTAACCTCTGGTTGAGTCGTCGTCTTGAGATCAACTCGCTTGTGAACAGTTTTGAACCAAGTGCACTGTGCGATGTACTTAATATGCCAGAAGATGTTATTAAGGCATTAAAAGTACAAGAACATCCTTTTAAAGTGTTCAAAGGTGATGTTCTCAAGCACTATCCTCACGGTTCACCTTTTGAGTATGAGGGTGAAGAGAGAGATATTGAACGTCTTAATGAAAAAGATGTTGTGCCTACAGGTCTTTTACCTGGTAAACGTTCTCGTCGTGCGACGGGCCTTGCCGGTGAAATCGAAAAATCATACGACATGGAGTATACACAGGTCGATGGCGATCGCCGTTACGCTTGGGTTTATCCTGAACAAGTCGAGTATGAGTTCAAAGAGAACGAAGCGTGGTTTGAGATGCACTTTACCTTGCCAAAAGGGTGTTACGCAACCGTATTGATCGAAGAGTTGGCAAAACGCCCACTCCAAGAAGAAGTTAAAAAGAAGGAAGTTTAATCATGCGACATATGAGTAGTCTATTTTCACAAGGGTTTGGTGCTTTTGCCAACACCCATTTCCCATCCCCTCTCCAGAACCTTGTTAACAAGGGTTATGTCTACCTAATGGGACTCGACATGAGTGAGTTCCGTGACCCTACAAGTTACGACACACTTAACGCACTTTTTACCCGTCACTTAGAGACGCCACGTGAGTTTTCAACAGATGCTAAAGATTTCATCTCTCCATGTGATTCGTTTATCACCGAGTGTGGTCGTATCCATGAGAACATTGCGATGCAGATCAAGGGTATGCACTATGATGTTAATGGCTTCTTGGGTGACAAGATCAGTGATGAGAACAAAAAGCGTCTTGAAAATGGTGAGTACATCAACTGTTACCTCTCGCCTAAAGATTATCACCGCTACCATATCCCTTGTGATCTAACGGTGAAAAAAGCAGTACACATTCCTGGTAAGCTCTATCCTGTCAATATCCCATACCTTAAGAAACAACCTAACCTCTTCATAGAAAATGAGCGTGTGGTCATTGAGTGTGAACTTGACAATGGCAAGATCTTCTATATGGTCTTGGTTGGTGCACTAAACGTTGGTGTGATGCAAGTAGCCTTCGAGCCTAACATCAAGACCAATGCCTCTGCAACTGAAGTAACAGAGTATGTTTATGAACAGGGTATTAAACTTTCTAAAAATGATGACCTTGGCTGTTTTGAGATGGGTTCAACGATTATTATCTTGGTAGAAGAAGGTACCTTAGAGCGAACGATAGAGCAGGGTGAAAAGATATCATATGCACAAACGATTGCTGAGTTTAAATAAGAAGGTAACTTTACCTTTCTTACTGTTCACTAGCGGTTCTTAACTTCCATCTTCGCCATTAACTTCCCATCTTCTTCGTAAATGTCCATTTTAGTGTCGATGGGAAATTTTTGATTAGCAAGGGCGTCTTGTACGGAGTGGAGTACAGCAGCGAAACGTTGAAACATCGGGACAATAACATAATCAATATGATCTTTTTTAACATAATCAGCAAGTCGCTCTATTGCACAGTTGTACAGTTTTTCATTAGTGGCGTATTGAAGGCGGTAGTTCACCATAATCTTAATGTTTTTAATGAGGGCTTCACGCTCGATGTCACTTAGTGTTGTGTTCTCTTTTGCGCGTTGAAGTTCATCTTCTATGAGTGCTTGTTCTGCTGCAACTGCCTCTTGAACAACTGCGTCTAAGTCACCACAATACTGTTTTAACCCCTCTAAAATATCGTCATCTCTTAGACGGTCTGTATCAATAGCGTACTTGTAAGTCTTATCATCAAAGTAATCATGGTCAAGTGCATGTAAAAGTTGAACCGCAATATTAAGGTAGGTGTATCTGTCGTCAAATTCTGAATCAAAACTAATGCCTGTTTTATAGATGAGTGGCTTCGGACCGACGTATTTAATCTGCATAATGAACCTTATATAAATTGTTAGTGCAAATATTGTAGCATAAGGCTTACTGATATGTAAACAAATTTGGTCATATAACTACTTTTAGGTGGGTTATAAAGGGGATATAAAGTTTGCTTATAAAAATTTATGTTACTCTGTTTTGATTGAACTATTATCAATTATATTGCCTAAGGATCTCGACTTGAACAAAAGCTTAACCATCTTACTTACACTTATGCTGGGTTCATCAGCAACACTTTCTGCTGCACCACTTGGTACAGCACCTCAGTTTAACCAAACAAAGAAGCAAGCGCCTAAACTCCAAGATGGCCAGAGTATTGTCTTAGGCAAGTACAAAAGCCGACAAGATGCCGACCTACAACTAAGCTCATTACTTGACTTTATGGACAGCAGCTCTAAGATCGTTAACTTAGAGTTAGAACATGGTTTTGACTATGCTGTTAAAGAAGAAAATGGTCTTTATGTTGTAAGCATTGAACCCTTTATTGATGCGAAAGTCTTAAATGACGTGCTAAGTACGGTGAGCACACGCTATCCAAAAGCACATGCTGAAGTGTGTAAAGAGTGTGTGCGTGAAGAGATGCTACGTGCAAAATCACGTGAGAGTGCAGAAGAAGAGTTACTTGAAAATGCGATAGCACTTGACAGTAATAACGAGCAGGTTAAGGTAAGTGTTGAAACGGAAGAAAAGGTTGTTGTAGAGACTCCTACCGCTACCGATAACAAAAGTGCTCTAGATGCTATGGTCGCGAAACTACCGTTTGACGTGACGTATATTGGCTATGGTCTAGGTGGTTTGGCACTTTTCATCCTTCTCTTCTTAGTGATGCGCAAGCCTAAAAAAACATCCGAAAAAGAGATGCGTGAGCTTTACGCTGAAGCAAGAAAACTTGAACAAGAGATGGAAAAAGAGTCTGGTGCTACAGCAGCTAAAAAAACGGAAACTGCTCCAGTTGAAGAAGAGATTACACCTGCTGTAGACGTTGTTAAAACTCCAGAACCAGTAGCGGTGCCACAACAAGAAAAGCCTAAAGTTGCGCCACAACCTGAGCCAACACCAGAAGTAGTTGCACCGGTTGTTGAAGCGAAGCCTGTCGAAAAAGTAGTAGAAGCACCAAAGACCTTAAGCGAACTAAACCATAAATTGCGTGAGCCTAATAAAGATGTGGCTACCGTGACAAAAGAGAACTTCAAAGAGTTCGAAGGACTTCGTCTACTTATTGCCGAAGATAACCTTATTAACCAGAAAGTTATTGTGGGTCTTTTAAAAGATTCGGGCATTAACATCAAGATAGCCAATGATGGTCAAGAGTGTATGGATATCTTAGCCGAAGATCCAAACTATCAGATCATCTTGATGGATGCACACATGCCACGTATTGATGGTCTTGAAGCAACCCGTCTTATCCGTGCCAACCCTGACTATGATCACATTACAGTGATGGCATTAAGTGGTGACACTGGTGCAGATGATGTTCGTAAGATGCGTGAGTGTGGTATGGAAGAACAGCTTGAAAAGCCGTTGAAGATCGCAGCGCTGTATCAGGCACTTCACTGTTACTTCGATCCTGACATGTTAGGTGCGGGTGAAGCCCTTCCTGAAATCCACCTCGATAACTCTCTTGGTCTTGAAATGCTTGGTGGCGATGTTGAGCTTTATCATGAGATTCTTAGAGAGTTTCAATCGCTTTATCATGACTCTGATGAGAAGATCGAGCTTTGGATCAAACATGAAGACTTTGATCGTGCTAAAGCACTGCTCTTAGATGTCAAAGGTATTGGTGAGAGCATCGGTACTGCTGAGCTTACAAATACTTCTGAAGAGTTTAGAGAAGCGTTGATCAACAATGAGACAGCACGCTATCCAAAACTAATGAACCAATACCGTACACAACTAAAATCTATTTTAGCAGATATCGCAGAGGTTTAACCTCTCGTCTGCATTAGGCTTCTTAATGAAAAAACTTTTACTTCTTTTAACCTTTACACTCTTTTTAACACTTCACGCTTCTGAAAACGCGCAACATAAAACGATTATTGTCGGTAGCTTCTTAGACAAAAAAGATGCTATTGGTTATAAAGATGCCTTCAGACAGTGGGGTATGCAAAACAGCCGTATTAGTGAGTTGGCTACAACCAACAAAATCTACTTTGTCACACGTAAGTCTGGTCCATATATTGTGGTTGCCTTAGAGCCGATCGCTACAGAGTCTTTAGCCAGTGAGTTGTTTGAGCTTATTAAACCGACCTATCATGATTCGTTCATCTCCCGTGTTCGCTCCAACCGTCTGCTCTCTGCTTACGCTCGTGGTGAGATCCCTGACCAAGAGCTCAGTGCAGCAGAGATCGAAGCTGCCGCCGAGGTGAAAGTAACACCGCAAGAGGCGCTAGTTCAAAAAGAAGAGGCGAAACGTGAAGTACAACACGAACGTGTAGCTAAGATCGAAGCTGAAAAACCAGAAGTCGTGATCGAAGTAGAGGAGGGTAATCCGTATCTTATCCTATACCTTTTCCTTGGTTTACTCTTTTTGTCGGCAATCGTTATCTATCTTTTGATCACGCAACGTAAGTCAGTAGAACATGTAAAAAAGATCGAAGAGACCATAGAGACACTTAATAACTCTAACATAGAACTCAGCAGTGTTAATGATGACTATAAAGAGTCCATCTCTGAACAAGAAGGGCTCATCGAAGAGATGTCAGGTAAATTAAAATACCCTGCGAAAGATATCTTAGGTAAAGCCAACAAAATTATGGACACAGACTTAAGTGACAAACAGTCTATCGAACTGCGTAACATTCAAGACTCGGGTCAGGTGCTTTTCGCCATCGTGGATGATCTACTAGACTTTATGAAGATTCGTTCTAACAAGCTTGAAATTGAGGTCAAACCTTTTGACATCAATGAACTGCTCGATATCATCGTACATTCTGTGTTGGAGCGTATAGAGAAGAAAGATGTTGAAGTGGTATTTGACATTGAAAAGAGTGTTCCACCTCGTATCATAGGTGATCCGATCCGCATTGGTCAGGTGTTGACCAACTTACTTGAAAATGGGATCAAGTTTACCAATTCGGGTGAAGTGAAACTACGGGTCAAGACCTTAAGCAAAAAGGCAGATGAACTGCAGTTGATGTTTGAAGTGATCGATACTGGTGTTGGTATTGCTGAAGCGAAATTAGATGATATCTTTACACCTTTTTATCAGATCAAAAACACCAACAGCGCAGGATTGGGGCTCTCTATCTCCAAGGCACTTGTTGAGATGATGGGTGGTGACATCCTAGTAGCGACAGAGGTTAACAGAGGCTCCACCTTTACCTTTGTTTTAACCCTAAAAGAGGTTGATGCCCAAGAGAAACGTCATTACCGTTTACCTGACAATGTCTATAAAAAGCGCCGTATCTTGATCGTTGACTATCATGATAATGCAGCTGAAGCGATGCGAAAACTGCTTGAATACTTCAACAATGAAGTAGAGATCTACTCGCAAGCAGAACTAGAGTCCTTGGCACCTGACTTGAGCAGTTATGATATGTTGTTTATCTCTGAAAAGCTTTTGACCTTTGATCTTATTAAGCAGATTGATCCACTTAAGGTGGCAAATAAGCTTAAAGTAGTAGCGGTCGGTAGTATGTTGCATCAGGTAAACAATGCCAATATCGTTAGTAAGTTAGCGGACAGTCGCATTATGAAGCCGGTTAATCAGCAGACGATCTTTGACCTACTCATCGACTTCTATGGTAACGAAAGTATTTCACTTCTTCCTGAAGTTGATGTTGAGAACAGTGAGTCGAGTTCAATGCCACGTATTGTGATTGAACGTACACAAAAGCAAAATGTCACGAAAGAGGACTTTGTTGTCTTTGGTGGGGCGCGTATTTTAGTGGCAGAAGACAACGTCATCAACCAAAAAGTAATCAGCAGTCTACTTAAAGGCAGTGGTATTGAGATCGATATGGCTGAAAATGGTCTTATCGCTATCTCTATGGCAGAGAGTATAGAGTATGACCTAATCTTGATGGATGCGAACATGCCGGTCATGGATGGTTATGAGGCAACTGAGCGTCTTAAAGCCTCTGCTAAGACAGCCCATATCCCAGTAGTAGCACTGAGTGGAAGTACTATGCCTGATGAACTTGCTGCTATGAAAGCTGCAGGGATGGATGATAGAATTGAAAAACCTATTAAGATACCGGCACTCTTTTCTGTTTTTAGCAAATATCTGCATGTGCATCCATTGGCAGAAGAGGCTGTTGCCGACAAGATCCCAGAACAGCTTTATGTCTGTGAAGATGGTGTGGAGCGTTGTGGTGGTGATGTGGAGTTGTATAAAGAGATTGTTGATGAGTTCATCAAACTCTACAAAAACTCAGATACATTATTGCAGAAGTACTATGATGACAAAGAGTCTACGCTATTGAAAGAGGTTAGTTTAGACATCAAGGGTGTCAGTGCGAACATTGGTGCTTACGCGCTCGCAGTTGCTGCCAAGAAGATCAACCAGTCGAGTATCTCAAGTACCAGCATGCCAAAGTTCTTGGAAAACTATCGAAAAACACTCCGAAAAACCTTAGATGCATTGACTTCACAGCGCAAACGAAGCTAGTTTCACAAGCTTTTTAGCGCTTATTTTCTACAATATCATTAAAAAAGTATAACGCATGAGAATTGACAAATATTTAAACGCAGTAAACATCACCAAACGACGTTCCGTCGCACAAGACATGATCAGTTCAGGTGTAGTCTCCATTAATGACAAAGTCGTTAAAGCATCTAAAAACGTAGAGATAGGTAATGTCATCACTGTGACGTACCTAAAAGGGGCGAAGCAGTATGAAGTCCTTGCTATCCCTACCACCAAGTCAACCCCTAAAGCGGAACAAGAACGTTACATCAAGGAGCTTTCATGAATTATGATGATGCATTTAGTGCTTTTACAAGACTTTTTGAACATAAGATGAGCGATGCTGAGATGCGAGACTTTCTTCTTTCTATGAGTTTAAATGAAGCCACACCTGTTGAAGCCATCGCCGCAGCAGCGACGGTAATGCGCTCACATGCTATAGCGCTACCAGTAGCGAAAGAGTTACGTCCAAAACTTCTAGATGTCGTAGGAACCGGTGGCGACAAGATCGGTAGTTTTAACATCTCTTCTACTGTGGCACTGCTCTGTGCTTCGATGGGTTCATATGTAGCTAAACATGGAAGTCGTTCGATCACCTCTAAGTCTGGTAGCGCCGATATGTTTGAGTCTCTAGGTGTTCGCCTCGATTTGGACATTAACCAGAGTGCTACACTGCTTGAAGAGAGTGGTTTTACCTTTATGTTTGCGCAGAACCATCACCCTGCGATGAAGTTCATCATGCCCATCCGTAAAAGCATACCCGACAAGACCATCTTTAACATCTTAGGCCCATTGACAAATCCTGCTGGAGTAGAGAAAATTATGCTTGGTGTGTTTGATAAGGCCTTTGTACCAAAATTAGCAGAAGCCCTACAGATCAGCAAGGTTAAGTCCGCGATGGTGGTGAGTTCACGTGAACGTATGGATGAGATCAGTATCTCAGACATAAGTTATGCAGCGCGTGTCACTGAGAGCGGTGTTAGCGAATATGAGATAGATCCAACAGCTTATGGTATCAAACAGCAACCATTAGCTTCGATCGTGGGTGGTGATGCTACTGAGAATGCTCAGATACTTCATAACATCTTTAATAACAGCGCAACCGAGGCACAACGTGACATTGTCTTGATCAATGCGGCCAATGCGTTTATCGTTGATGGTAAGGCGCGTGATATTCAAGATGGCCTTGAGATAGCCAATGAAGCGCTTGTTAGCGGCAAGGCGAAAGAGAAGCTAGCGCATATTATCGCAGTGAGTCAAAAACTATGATGGAGTTAACGGCGTCACTCGATGAACTGACCTTAGTCAGCAAAGCGATCTTAACGAAGCTACCTGAGGGTGGAGTGGTTATTTTGCAAGGTGATTTAGCAGCAGGAAAAACGACGTTAACGCAAAACTTTGCAAACCTTTTAGAACTAGATGATGCGGTGACTTCACCCACCTTTTCTTTGCAACAGTGCTATGGTGAGAGACTTTTTCATTATGACATCTACAACCATGGGCTTGATCATTTTCTCTCTTTGGGTATGCTTGAAGAGTTAGAAAAAGAGGGCTACCACCTCATAGAGTGGGGTGACGATGCTTTAGCGACCTTACTGAAAAGTGCCGCCATCGCTACGCTCATTGTAAACATATCAAAATGCGATGAGACAAAAAGAGTCTATAGGATTACAGATGCATAAATTAGTAGCAAAAGATCTGGTTAAGACCATCAAAGGAACGGAGATCGTTCGTGGTATGTCTCTTGATGTTAGTTCGGGTGAAGTAGTAGGTCTTCTCGGTCCCAATGGTGCGGGTAAGACAACGAGCTTTTACATGATCTGTGGTCTTGTTGAGATGACGAGTGGAGAGGTCTTTTTAGATGGAGAAGATATCTCTCACATGCCCCTGCATCAACGTGCTATCAAAGGTATTGGTTACCTTCCGCAAGAGGCTTCCATCTTTAAAGACCTCACGGTAGAAGAGAATCTTATGGTTGCGGCTCAAGTCAACATCAAGGGTAAAAAAGCTCAGTACGAACGCATCGAAGAGTTGCTTGATATGTTTAACATCGAGCCGATTCGCTACCGTAAAGGTATCTCCCTTTCGGGTGGTGAACGTCGTCGTGCAGAAATAGCCCGTGCATTGATCAATGCACCCCGTTTCTTACTACTCGATGAGCCCTTTGCCGGAGTTGATCCTTTAGCGGTAAGTGACATCCAAGAGGTCATTCATCAGTTGGTTAAGTATGATATCGGTGTTTTGATCACCGATCATAATGTTCGTGAGACACTTGACGTCTGTGACAGAGCCTATGTCATTAAAAGTGGCTCTCTCTTAGCCTCAGGAACCAGTGAAGAGATCGGTCAAAATGAAGATGTACGTAAACATTATCTAGGTGAATCGTTTAAATTATAAATTGTCACCGATACACTCTCAGGAAAGAGGAACCCTTCAGCAGAGGGACAGCAACGTTCACTCTTTGAGCAGAGCGAGAAAGGAAAGCTGTGTCCCCCTCCACCAAGATAAAAAGAGATAAGGTACGTAAACAACTACTGCATGACATTAAAACCCGTTTAGACATCGAAGTCGCTAAACGCAATGATGCCAACGAACTTTCTCAAAGCCGTCCCGACCCCATCATCCCTGCCAAAGTTCATAATGACGAATATATCTCACTTATCTGTACGATGTTTGGTTATGGTCGAGCCGACGCGATTGTGAAGTTTCTCTTCTCCTTAGACTTTTCACTTTTGGATGCAGATGAAGAGACGATTAAAAACACCCTACAACACCACTACTACCGTTTTCAAAATAGCCAAGATGTCCAAGCGATCTTTATCGCACTCTCACGCCTTAAAAAGGTAGATACCTTAGAGCAGATCTTTTATTCGGGTTATCAGCAAGAGCATAATGTCATCGAAGGTATTAATAGTGTGATTAAAAAGATCGAATCTATCTATCCATATAAAAGTAGAGGCTATCGTTTTCTTATGGGTTCCATAACGACTAAGCGTAAGGGTGCAGGGGCACTTAAGCGTTGGATGATGTTTCTAAGATGGATGGTGAGAAAAGATCATATCGATATGGGGCTATGGCATCTGGTGAACAAAAAAGATCTCATCATCCCGCTTGACACTCACACCTTTCATGTTGCCCAAAAGCTTGGACTACTCCAACGTAAAACCTATGATCTACAAGCAGCCATAGAGTTGACAGAATGTTTAAGAGGTTTTGATCCTGCTGATCCCATCAAATATGACTTTGCCCTGTACCGCTTAGGACAAGAGCGTCTTGTTTGATCTGTCAACTATTGTTGCAAGATAGAGTAATGAAAAAGAGTTTTCTCATAACTTCTACATCTATTTTTTGAACTAGCGGAGATAGAACATACTATTTTTTTTGATCATTTTAACGAGAGATTCATTGCAGAAGATGTAGTATAAAAATTGAAGGACGTATATGAGCTACACCTGATCTGGCTACACTTTATAGGGCAAGTAAATTTAGATTAATAGTATAATACTAAGGCAAGTATCTGGAAGTATTATCACAATGAAAAGATGTGAATACCAATAGAGAATTAGTAATAAAAACATAAGGATTAAGATGAAAACTACACAAATCATAGGTATTGTCCTATTTATTGTTGCGGCTGTTGTTGCTTACATGGGGTATAGTGAGTCACAAGGCATCGCCTCATCACTCTCTTCTACATTTAACGGCCAACCGAGTGATAATGTTATGTTGAAGTACCTCTTATCTGGTGTAGCTACTGTCGCAGCAATTGTGTTGCTAAAACGTTAGCAGACACTATAGGGTTATTTTAGGTACTATACATGGATAGTAATAAATATTTCACTATATTTACCATGGCAATGCTAGGATTGCTTCTGATCGCATGGCTGTCAGTTCGCTCTTATAGCCCATAGGCAATAGTAAGTAGGTTCATTAGATTACGAACAGTGATAATGAATGCTCTATACGCTTTCTACAATTTTACCTTAGTCCGATATAATCTTTTTATAAAACGTAGATCCTTTTTACAAGAGTCTATAAACTTATCGGTAGGAGAGATGATGGAGTGCGAATTTCCGGTTAAGAGTGCCAATGATGAACAGATGAAGTCAATTTTAGAGCGTGTTAAGACGATCGCAGTGATGGGACTTTCTCCTGATGAGAGTAAAGACAGTCACAAGGTGGCAAAATACTTGCAGTCTCAAGGCTATAAGATCATTCCTGTTTATCCTAAAGATGATGAGAAGATCTTGGGTGAGCAAGTCTATACCTCTTTAGCAGATGTTCCTGATGTTGTGGACATGGTGGATATCTTTCGCAAGCCTGCTGCAATGGACCCTATCGCGGATGCGGCGATTGCTCGGGGTGATGTAAAGTTCTTCTGGTCACAAAAAGGGATCGTAAATAATGCGGCGGCTGAAAAGGCAGAGAAAGCTGGTATGGAAGTGGTTCAAAACCACTGTACGATGGTTGAACACCGTAAATTATTAGGATAGAGATTGATAACTTTAGAAAAAATAGAACAAGCACACCAACGCATTAAAGATGTTGTTGTGCATACACCATACTCTTACGCGCCATTTTTAAGTCATGAGAGTGGGGTAGAGGTCTTTTTAAAAAAAGAGAACCTGCAGATGACAGGTGCTTTTAAACTTCGTGGTGCTTTTAACAAGGTCGCTTCGCTTAGTGATGCTCAACGGGCACAAGGCGTTGTGGCAGCAAGTGCAGGTAACCACGCTCAAGGTGTAGCGTACTCAGCGCAACACTTTGGGATTAAAGCGGTCATCATCATGCCTGATTCAACTCCTTTGACAAAGGTCAACGGTGTACGTCATTTTGGCGCTGAAGTGATCTTGGCGGGGAGTAATTATGATGAAGCGTATGCCTATGCAACCCAGTATGGTCAAGAAAACAATCTAGTCTTTGTTCACCCTTTTGAAGATGACGAAGTCATTGCAGGGCAGGGTACGGTTGCCTTAGAGATCCTTGAGCAAGCAGATGCGCTTGATGCTGTCATTGTACCTGTTGGTGGGGGTGGTTTAATCTCTGGTGTGGCAGCGGCGATTAAAGGGATTAACCCTAAGATCGAAGTTATCGGTGTGAGTGCTGCAGGTGCTCCTGCACTTAAAAACTCATTTGATGCTAAGACACCTATAGACTCTGTCTCTGTACGTACCATTGCCGACGGTATTGCGGTGCGTGACTGTTCTCCTGTAACATTGAACTATATGCTAGAGAGTGTTGATAAGTTTATAACAGTCGATGAAAAAGAGATAGCAAGTGCCATACTGTTTTTACTAGAAAAGCAGAAGCTTGTTGTAGAAGGTGCAGGATCTGTAGGTGTTGCTGCTCTTTTACATAAAAAACTGCCTCATCTTGAAGGTAAAAAAGTCGCTGTCGTTCTGAGTGGTGGTAATGTTGATGTAACGCTCCTCTCAGTAATCATTGAAAAAGGTCTTATCAAGTCACATCGTAAACTAAAACTTACGGTGACACTTGTGGATAAGCCTGGTTCTTTGATGTTTTTAACCGAACTTTTGCGAGATCTAACGGCAAATATTGTGCATATCGCTTATGATCGTACGTCAACGGACTTGGATTATGGTGATGCTAATGTCACCATCCATCTTGAGACGAAGGGTGAAGAACACCAAAAAGAGATCGTCAAGACACTACATGACAACGGTTACTTAAGCAACGAATTTCACTAACACTCTCCTTGATGGCCTTGCCGTCATCTCTCTAAAGGTTTTTTTATGATCGCCATTGACTTAGGTTCTAATAGTTTTCGCTGTATTGAGTATGACTGTGAGAGAAAGAAGTTTGGTAAAAGTTTTGAACGTATTGTTAAAACGGCAGATAAAATGCATGAAACAGGCGTTATCAGTGATGGTGCGATAGAGCGAGTGGTCAATGCGCTTGCTGATGCGGATAAGGCTTTAGACTTTAAGAACACGACTGTTGTCGCTGTGACAACGCAAGCGATGCGGATGGCAAGAAATGCAGATGATGCCCTTACTCAGATACAAGAGCAGAGTGGGGTGAGTTTTAACATCATTGAGGCAGATAAGGAAGCGTATTACACACTAATTGCTGTGGAGGCTCGTTTGCAAACACTTCAAATAGACAGTAGTCATTTTGTATTGATCGATGTTGGTGGTGGTTCAACGGAGATCATCTTTTATGAAAATGGCAAGATGGAAAGTAAAAGTTTTCCTATCGGTATTGTGACGACGGCACAGATCTGTGAAGAAGATAGAAATATCGATTCCTATTTGAAAGAGCAGTTTAAAGATCTTGTATCGTATGTAGATGAGTATTATAAAAACAGAGGTAAGCCAAGCTCTTTTGTTGCAACGGCTGGAACACCAACCACAATGGCGGCTTACCTGCTTGGGATGAACTATACCAATTATGATGTTGATGAAATCAATGGTTATCGACTCACACTTGCGGGAACGCAGAAGTCACTTGATGATCTGATGGAGATGAGTGAGGAGAAGCGTTCTGAGATCGTTGGGGTAGGACGTGAAAGTCTTATTTTGGCTGGAATTGTTATTGTGCAGAAGCTTTATGCTGTTTTAGGATTTGATGAGGCAATTGTTATTGATGATGGGGTTCGTGAGGGTGTGGCAATAGATTACTGTAAAAAGATATGATTCTTTTCATACTTTAACTAATACTTGTTTTACTATTGAAATATATACAGGAATTTAGATTATCTGACTACACTTTCTCTTTTTACTCCGCAAAAAAGAGAAACAGAAAAAGCTCTCGTGGCGGCTTCGCGGTCGATAGCTATCGACTACTTTCCTTTCAGTCGTTCTTTCGCTAAAAATCCCTAACTCGCTTACAGCTCAAACAGAGTGATTTTCTTAACGCTCACTCTATCCTTACAGTCAACGCTGTAGATGCGACGAAAAGAACGCAAGCGGTAACGCATTGATTAACGTGAAAGCATCCGCTTTCATCCCTGCCACAACAAACTCTCAGCACAAGCTACTTCAATCGTAGAAATACATAGAACAAAAAATAGACTGCTTTAGACTATAATCAACAACGTATCAACAATAGCGTCTCTCTCTTTTTCTTGAAAACTATCTCTCTGACGCGACAGAGAGAAAAAGTTCAGCCAATCACAGGTGAAATTGACAGGAAAGTGCAATGGTAATAAAAGATATAGAAATATCATTAGATGTATAAAAGCTCACAAATTCCATAAAATAAGATTATATGGAACAAACAAATATTAAATTTATTTGAAAGAAATCCCCACCCCAAAATTTAACAAAAAATATAGCATTAATACCCTATAATAGGCGAATTTTTTAACTTCTGGGATTCCAGAGAACCAGTCATGCAGTGACTGGATTATATTTTGAGGAGACGCTATGCAAATCAGCGGAGCGCAGATGGTCATTGAGGCATTAATTGCCGAGAATGTAAATACAGTTTTTGGTTACCCAGGTGGGGCGATCATGAACGTGTATGATGAGATCTATAAACAAGATGGTTTTGAACACATCTTGACACGTCACGAGCAGGCTGCGATCCACGCAGCAGAGGGTTATTCTAAGGTCACCGGTAAAGTTGGTGTCGCGATGATCACTTCTGGTCCTGGTTTTACGAACGCAGTAACGGGCCTTGCAGATGCATACATGGACTCTATCCCGATGGTCGTCATCTCTGGTCAGGTTCCGATGAGCCTTATTGGTACAGATGGTTTCCAAGAGATCGATGCAGTTGGTATTAGTCGTTCTTGTACGAAGCATAACTACCTTGTAACAGATGCTAAAGATCTTCCACGTGTTTTAAAAGAGGCATTTTATATCGCTTCTTCTGGTCGTCCAGGTCCTGTTCATGTTGATATCCCCAAAGATGTTACGGCGCAGATAGAAGAGTTTGTCTATCCTGAAACAGTGAGTATCCCAACATATAAGCCTCACACTAAGGGTAACAAACGCCAGATCAAAAAAGCGATTGATGCGATCGCTTCTGCGAAGCGTCCACTGTTTTACCTTGGTGGTGGTATCATCAACTCCAATGCTGCAGATGAAGTACGTAAGCTTGTTAAGATGACAGGTATCCCTGCTGTTGAGACCTTTATGGCGCGTGGTACGCTTCATCATGAAGACCCACTTCTTATCTCTATGCTTGGTATGCATGGTTCATACGCAGCAAACATGGCGATGAGTGAGACCGATATGGTCATAGCACTTGGTGCACGTTTTGATGACCGTGTAACGGGTAAGCTTTCTGAGTTTGCTAAACATGCGGGTGTTATCCACGTCGATATCGATCCGGCAAGTATCTCTAAGCTTGTCAATGCTGATTATCCGATCGTTGGTGACATCAAAGGTGTTGTCTTAGAGATGATTGAGCTTGCAAAAGAGAAGATCGATGCTGAGAGTTATACGCCATGGTTAGAGACAGTTGAACACTTTGACAAGCTTCACCCACTTCAGTATTTTGAAGATACGGATCGTTTGAAGCCTCAGTGGTGTATAGAGCGTGTTGGTGAGCTACTTGGTGATGATGCTAACATCTCTACGGATGTTGGACAGCACCAGATGTGGACGGCACAGTTTTATCCATTTAGCCGTCCTCGTCAGTTCATTAGTTCTGGTGGTCTTGGTACGATGGGCTTTGGTTTTCCAGCAGCCCTTGGTGTTAAACGTGGGGCGATGGACAAGGTGAGTATCAACTTTACAGGTGATGGCTCTATCTTGATGAACATTCAAGAGTTAATGACGGCAGTAGAGAAGAAGTTACCGGTTATTAACATCATCTTGAACAACAATTACCTCGGTATGGTGCGTCAGTGGCAGACACTTTTCTATGATAAGCGTCATGCAGAGACAGACCTTTCTGTTCAGCCTGACTTTGTAATGCTAGCACAGAGCTTTGGCGGTGTTGGCTATGTTGTTAGAACTAAAGATGAGTTCGATGCGGCACTTAAAGATGCGATCGAGAAAAATGTAGTGGCACTGATCGATGTTAAAGTTGAGCGTTTAGAAAATGTTCTTCCTATGGTTCCATCAGGTGGATCACTCTTTAACATGATGTTACTAGAACAAAAGAAGGAGTCGTAATGGCAGATGAAAGAAGAGTTATCTCTGTTATTGTTGCTAATGAGGCGAGTGTTCTCTCGCGTATTGCTGGGCTTTTCTCAGCGCGTGGTTATAACGTTGTTTCCTTAACGGTCGCACCGATACCAGATACAGAGTATTCACGTTTTACGATCGTTACAAAAGGTTCAGTACGTGTTATCGAGCAGATCACGAAGCAGTTACATAAGCTTATCCCTGTTCTTCGCGTGAGCGAGACAGAAGAGATGATCGAAAAAGAGATGGTTATGGTTAAGTTCCCCATCACGGAAAACTTGAGTGATATCTCTGTACTGAGTAATGCCTACAACGGTAAGATCGCGAACGTTGGTACGGACACGATCGTTGTCATGGTAGCAGATGAGCCAAAACGTGTTGAACACTTTTTGACAGCTATCAAGCGTTATCATCCTATCGAGATCGTACGTGGTGGTACGGTTGCGGTAGAGCGTTAACACAAAACAAGGGAGATAGTATGTATGAATTAAATGAACTATTACAACAGATCGATGTTGCTTATGATGGGCCTTCTATAACTATCTCTTCGCTTAACACACTAAGTGATGCAACTGCTTTTGAGTTGAGTTTTTTACAAAACAAAAAGTATGTTGATCAACTGCAAGAGACTAAGGCCGGAGCGGTACTTGTCACAGAAGATATGGCGAAACATGTTCCAGATGATTCTATTGCAATTGTTGTAGAAGACCCTTATATGGCATTAGCTTATGCCAGTAAGCTTTTCGCACCAGCACTTCTTGATGAGAGTGCTGCTAATGCAGTAGTTGGTGAGGGGAGTGTCGTGGCTGATGGTGCTAACTTTGCAAAAGGTGCAACCATTGGTAAGAACTGTACGATCATGCCTGGTGCTTATATTGGTCGTGGCGCAGTTATCGGTGACAACACCATTATCCACTCAAATGTTTCGGTTTATCATGAGTGTAGTGTCGGTTCGGACTGTATTATTCATGCGAACACGGTAATCGGTTCGGATGGTTTTGGTTTTGCAACCTCAAAACTTGGTACACACACTAAACTTTATCAAAATGGTAATGTTGTGATAGAAGATGATGTTGAACTGGGTGCAGGTGTGACAATCGACAGAGCAGTTTTTGGCTCAACATTGATAAAGCAGGGTGTCCGTATGGATAATCTTATCCATATCGGTCATAACTGTGAGATCGGTGAGTACTCTGTACTTGTAGCGCAGTCTGGTGTTGCAGGTTCGACAAAACTTGGTCGTAATGTAGTTGTAGGTGGTCAATCAGCCTTTGCTGGTCACCTTGAAGTCGCTCCATTTACAAACTTCGCTGCACGTTCTGGTGTCACAAAAAGTATTACTGAAAGCGGTAAGACCTTTGGTGGTTTCCCACTAATGGAACAAAAACAGTGGCTCAAGCTACAAGTTAAAATAGCCAGACTTCTTAAGTCCTAAGGGACTTTCCTCTTATTTACTTTTCTATTGCAAAATGTTGCTACACTAATGCAATTAACTACTAAGGAAACAAAATGAGCGGAAAACTTACACTTGAAACAACACTACACCTAGACGGTACAAAAAATGGCGTGATCTCGATCTCAAAGATCGAAGAACCTTATGGTCCTAAGTCTGGTACAGTGGCTAGTATAGGTATCTCTTTAGCCGGTAAGGCAGAAGAACCAGAATGGAAAGTACACCTTCCACTTGCAAACCTTGATGATGTCATCGAGGCACTTCAAAAACTAAAATAGGTTTTAGTGAAATGTGGACGTTAGTCCACATACGCTTTAGCAATACTATTAAGCTAATAAAATCTCTTTGTCTGTGGATAAACATGCATAAAAACATGTCTGTGTAGAGTAGAAGGAATTACTTGTAGTTTTTTACAAAGGTCTCCATACGCTTTATACCTTTTTCGATGTTTTCCATGCTTGTTGCAAATGAGAAGCGGAAGTAACCCTCTGAACCAAAGCCTACACCTGGAACAACAGCAACCTCTGCTTCTTCAAGAAGACGTTTACAAAATGTCAATGAGTCGTTTGATAACGCTTTGATGTTGACGAAGAGGTAGAAGGCACCGTCTGGTTTTAGTACAGAGAGACCTTCGATCTTGTTGAACATCTCTGTAGCTACATCACGACGTTCTTTGAAGGCTTTACGCATCATCTCGATGTCTGTATCAGCACTACCATCTAGGCCTGTTATCGCTGCCATCTGTGTGATAGAGTTGATGTTTGAGGTACTTTGGCTTTGTAGCTTTTTAGTGGCTTTGATAAGCTCTGTGTCAGCTGCTGCCATGTAACCAAAACGCCATCCTGTCATCGCTACGGACTTACTAAGACCATTAATGGTGATGGTACGCTTATACATGTCTTCACTTACTGCAGCA
>JAJRVE010000048.1 GCA_024277445.1 Campylobacterales bacterium | reverse complement strand
GCTTCATCACTAATACGTTCAGACTCCGACATTAAAAAACTGCGAAAGGCTTTGTACCCACCTTTAAGACGGGGGATAGTAACCCCTGCTTCATCTAACCACTCTTGGCTTATCTTAGAGCGTTGACCCCCACGAAAACAGTAGAGATAGGTATCTGGATGCTGTTTTATCTGCTCTAGCCATGCGTTGACACGCGCCTGTTTAACACTGCCTTGTACTAGCTCATGACCGAGTGCCACTGCTGCTGCATTACCATTTTTCTTGTAGCGGATCCCGATGAGATGACGCTCTTCATCACTCATGAGTGGGAGGTTGACTGAGGTAGGAAAGGCACCTTTTTCAAACTCTATAGGTGCACGGACATCAATAAGGGGACGTTTCTCTAAGACAATAGCACGGAAGTCGTCCGTTTGTGGAAGCTCCACTTAGACTACCTCGACGAAGAACTCGCCTTTAGCTTTTGTCTCACCAATAGAGCTGAGTGAAAGTCCTGCTTTTGCAGTAAGTGCTAAGAAGTCAGAGACTGCATCTTTACGCACGGCGCAGAGTAGGCCACCTGAAGTCTGCGCATCAGATAAGACGTCTTGTTGTTTTGGTGTCATGGGGCCGATCTTGTGACCATAACTCTCAAAGTTACGGCGTGTTCCACCAGGTACACAACCCATCTCTAAGTATTTCTCTACATTAGCAAGAAGTGGAACATCATCAAAACGTACGACGGCACTAATGTTACTTCCTTCACATACTTCTGTAAGGTGACCCATCAAGCCAAAACCAGTAACGTCAGTAATAGCCGTAACTCCTTCGAGTTGAGAGATCTCAGCACCGATCTTATTGAGTGTACACATGGCGTCGATCGCGACTTGGATGTCGCCTTCGCTGATCTTGTCCTGTTTTTGTGCAGTGGTCAAGATACCGATACCAATAGGCTTTGTCAAAAAGAGTTCACAGTCTGCTTCGGCGGTGTCGTTGCGTTTAAGGTCTTTGTTGTTAGCGATGCCCGTAACTGCAAGCCCAAAGATAGGCTCAGGCGAGTCGATGCTATGACCACCAGCAAGCGGGATGCCCGCATCTTCACAGACTGCGCGACCACCATCGATCACTTTTTGGGCGACATCAGCGTCAAGCTTGTTGATCGGCCAGCCAAAGATAGAGATGGCCATAAGCGGTTTTCCACCCATGGCGTAGATGTCACTGATGGCATTGGTCGCTGCGATACGTCCAAAAGTAAAAGGATCATCCACGATGGGCATAAAGAAGTCTGTTGTGCTCAGTACAGAAGTACCGTTACCAAGGTCAAAAGCTGCTGCATCATCGTTGGTAGCATTACCGACTAAAAGTTCAGGATGCTCGATGGTCTCTCTTGATGTTTCCAAGATCTGTTTTAACAGTTTAGGTGAGATCTTGCACCCACAACCTGCGCCATGACTGTATTGGGTTAGTTTTACTTCTTCCATGATGACTCGCTTTATATTAATGGTGTAATAATATTCTTGATTGACTAAAAGTGGACTGTATTAAGTCCATAATGGTATGATTTTTATAATAATTTTAAGGGTCATCTATGAAAGAAGTTCAAATAACCATTCCGCATTACAAAACAGTTGCTATTCGTCATATAGTTCTTGACTATAATGGAACATTGGCAGAGGATGGTGTCTTGAAAGATGAGGCTAAAGTTTTGTTGCCTGAACTTACAAAGCGTTACAGTGTCCATGTGATTACTTCAGATACCTTTGGAAGTGTTCAAGCGGAACTAGCTGACTTTGACACAAGGGTTAAAGTCTTACAAAGTGATGATCATACCGGGGAAAAAGAAGCTTACATCGATGAACTTGGTAGTACATATTGTGTGGCAGTGGGTAATGGCAATAATGATGGTGCTATGCTGAAAAAAGCAGAACTAGGCATCGCTTTGATAGGTGATGAAGGGTGTAATACTCAGACACTTTTGAACAGTGATATTGTTTGTAACTCTATCAAAGATGCTTTGAACCTTTTACTTAACGAGAAGCGTCTGATAGCGACACTTCGTAAGTAAGCTAACGATTGGGGTAAGGCTCTTTCATACTTACGCGTGTATCTAAAATAGCACGACCAATGGTGAAGTGATACATCGTCTGAAACGTCTCATCTTCTAAACCTAACATGCGATGCATGACATCATCAAGGTAACAGCCTATGCCTGTCGCTTGTAAGTTTAAAGCTGTTGCTTCAAGGTAGAGTTGCTGTCCTAACTCACCACACTCCCAATATAGCTCTTTATATTCATGTGCACCATAACATTCTAGTGGCTCTTTAAACTCGGTAATCATGCCTAAAGAGAAGGCGCCATCACTAGCAATATCTTGTGAACATGAGATGAACTTCGCTTGCGAACGGAAGTCACCTTTTTCAAGCAGGTAAAGGTTCTCTTCTATTTCTTTCCATATAAAGTCATTGCGGGTGAGGCGTTTGAGTGCAGGAATGTGTTCGGTGTTACGCAGGTAGAAGTAAAGACCAGCATCTAGGGTGTCGACATTATGAACAAAGATCACGAAGTTTACTCTTTGTCTCAACTTATCTGTGTTGGAATGAACACTTTGTAATAGTTGCATAAACTGTGATTTACTGATTTTAGTACGGGCAAAGTCCATAGCTTGAGCACTACGACGTTTTAAGATGACTTCACTTGTTTTTTTATCGTTTGGTGTACGCTTTATTGTTGAATCAGTCTGTTCTATCTGTGGTAATGCCTGTGTGTCTATTTGTGTTGCTCTTACTGCGAGGTCAACAGCTTCCCATGGATGATGTGCTCTACTCAATAAATTTGCTTTACCCTGATATGTTTTGGGAATGTCAGTAAGAAGTAGTGAAAGATCGCTGGTTTGCTTTGCGCCTATCTGCAAAAGAACTTGTCCTATCTCCGGTTCACTTTCGTGGTAGCGCTCTTTTTGATCGAGACCAATGATGTGCTCTAAATTATCTATAGAGATATTATCTACTTTAGTTGTTGCCTGTCCTAAGGTTTGTGCGCTTACTTTTACCGCATGAAGGGCATGCCCTAAGTCAAGGTTGACATAGCGAAAACAGCGTTCACCATACTTCCACATCTCACGCCAAGGGATGGAGCTGAGTGCTACTAAATAACTATTTTCCTCTGCGTGTTGCCAGTACTCAGTGTCAAACTCAGCCAAGATCTCTAGTGCATGCTCTTTAACGTTGTAGTGTGCGACACAACTCTGTTCTGAGATACCTTGAACAGGTGGCAAGATGATGGTCGCTTCAG
>JAJRVE010000047.1 GCA_024277445.1 Campylobacterales bacterium | reverse complement strand
TAAAAAGTGTGATACATTTTGTAAGAGCCAAAAGAAAGTGCTTTTAAAGAATGTCTTTCTTTAGTATGCAAAAACAACCCTTATTAATATTTGAATATCTCACCGCTAGTAAAATAAAACGCTTTTATAATCGCTCTTTTGCTATAATCGCGCCATTAATATAAGGGGACGATAATTGCCCCATAGAAGGTTATAAATGAACTTTATTGAAACACGTGGAAACGATGGTCAGCATCCTAAGTCGGTAGCATTTTCAGAGGCTATCTTAAGTCCTATCGCCTCTTATGGTGGGCTTTATGTACCGGAGTCTCTTCCTGAACTTGGACAAGCTTTTTTAGAAAAGCATCTTAGTAGTGATTACAAAACAATGGCAAAAGATATGTTGACACGTTTTGAGATCGACATTGACGAGAGTGTTATTGATGAAGCTTTGGCACTTTATGACAAGTTTGATGATCCTAAAAACCCAGTTCCTGTTGTTAAAGTCAAAGAAGACCTTTATGTGAGTGAGCTTTATCATGGTCCGACTCGTGCCTTTAAAGACATGGCACTTCAGCCTTTTGGCAAGGTGCTTTCTGCGATCGCACAGAAGCGTGAAGAGAACTATCTCATCCTTGCTGCGACGAGTGGTGACACGGGACCTGCCGCACTAGAGACCTTTAAAAACCGTGCTAACGTACAGGTTGCTTGTCTCTACCCTGATGGTGGAACCAGTGATGTTCAACGTCTTCAGATGGTGACGGAAGATGCTGAAAACCTTAAGGTTATCGGGATTAAAGGTAACTTTGATGATGCTCAGGCAGCACTTAAAAAACTCTTGGCTTCTAAGAGCTTCAAAGATGAGTTGAAGAAAAAGCATATCTCTCTTTCTGCCGCAAATTCGGTAAACTTTGGACGTATCATCTTTCAGATCATCTACCACATTCACTCTTACTTAGAGTTGGTGCGTCAAGAGGCGATTACGATAGGTGAGAAGGTTAATCTGAACGTACCAAGTGCTAACTTCGGAAACTTGCTTGGTGGTTACTACGCCTTGAAGATGGGACTACCTGTTAACAAGCTCATCTCAAGTTCAAATGAGAACAATCTTTTGATGGAACTCATTAACACGGGTACGTATGATCTTCGTGGACGTAAACTGCAGGTGACAACTTCTCCAGCGATGGACATCTTAAAGTCATCTAACATCGAGCGTGTCATCTTCGATCTTTATGGTGCTGAGCGTACGAGAGAGCTTATGGCTGACCTTGATGAGAAAGAGGTCTATACATTGACTTCTGCTGAGTTGAGTAAGCTTCAAGCACTCTTTTCTGCCGACAAGTGTGAAGGCGAAGCAGGGAAGGCATACATCAAGAGTATTTATGAAAATGATGGCTACCTTATGGACCCACACACGGCGACAAGCTTTAAGGCCTATGAGAACATGCCAAACGATGGTTTCAAGACAATCATCTACTCAACAGCAGAGTGGACAAAGTTCTCACCAACTATTGCAGAAGCATTGACTGGTGAAGCAGGGGCGAAAGATATTGATGCACTTAAAGCGATTGCTGAGAAAGCAAACATTGCTATCCCGGCAATGATCAACGAGCTATTTGACAAAAAGATCACACAAGACAGTGTTATCGAAAAAGAGGATATCGAAAAAGTTATCCTCGCATTTTTATAAGGAGCTATGGTGGCAAAATTAGAACTTGACTCAAACGAACTTTTTTTAGGTCTGGCCATGGTGCTGCACTCGACAGGTAATAACATCAAAGAGGGGAAGATGAGTCTTGATGAGTCTCGCCAGCTTTATGTGGATATCTTGCCGGCCATCGCGCGTATGGTACTTGAAGATAGTAATGATGAAGCGATGATCGAAGCAGCGAAGAAGATGGGTGATTTACTCACAGAGGTTGCTAAAGACCAAAGTATCTCTATTTCATAAGTTTATCCACGAATTCCACTAATTTCACGAATTTTGTCATTCCCGCGAAGGCGGGAATCCACGAGTTAATATTTCATTTGTGTATAATTTTTTTGACATACGAGCTTGTGGATTCCTTCCTTCGAAGGAATGACGAGGTAGTTGATATTACTTGACAAATATTATTAGAAATGATATTTTCTTAGCACTTAGCACTTAGCACTTAGCACTTAGTACTTAGTACTCTACCCATTCGTATCATGCTTTTTAAGTGACATATTACTTTCCATATTTTTAATCTCTTGATTACCATGAATTAAGATTTCTGGATCAGTTTTTAAGAGAGACTTCTTAATCTTTCCTGGATAGTCTACTTGTGCCAAAATATGCTTAATACAGTTGATACGTGCTTGCTTCTTGTTGTCAGAACGTATGATGGTCCATGGTGCGTGGTCGGTGTGCGATGCTAACAGCATGGAATACTTGGCGATGGTGTATTTGTCCCACATCTGCTGTGATTTTTCATCTACAGGAGAGAGCTTATACTGTTTAAGTGGGTCTGTTTTACGTTTTTCAAAACGACGTGCTTGCTCATTTTTAGAGACAGAGAAGTAAAACTTTAAGAGTATGGTGTCAGAGTTTACTTGCATGCGTTCAAACTCTGGTACCTCATGTAAAAACTCTTTGTGTTCCTCTTGGGTACAAAAGCCCATAACGGGTTCAACACCGCCACGGTTGTACCAAGAACGGTCAAAGAGGACAATTTCCGCAGCACTTGGAAGATGGTGGGTGTAACGTTGGAAGTACCATTGTGACTTTTCTGTGTCCGATGGTTTGTCTAGGGCAACTACACGGGCACCACGAGGGTTAAGGTGTTCTGTAATACGTTTGATCGTACCACCTTTACCTGCTGCGTCACGACCTTCAAAGATCATGAGTAGTTTAAGCCCCTTGTCTTTGATATGGTTTTGTAGTTTGAGTAACTCTATTTGTAATGTGCGTAGCTCTTCTTCATAAGCAAGAACCTCTTTTTTAACCCAAATAGGAACTTTTTTTCCCTTTTTTAGACGTTTTTCATCTTTTTTCTTCTGCTTTTTGTTGGTACTGCGACGATCTAAATGGATGTTGTCTTTGATCTTTTCACCACTTTTTAATTCACTCTCAATTATGTCTCGTTTTGTTCCCATGTAATTACCTCTTTTATATAGTCTTATTCAATTATATTCCTGTCGTGATTAAAGCGATGTAAAAAGTAAAGGTTTTGATAATCTGTTTATGAAGTGTGTAGGTACAAAAGGTGAGGAGAAAGAAGAACGTGGAGCAGAACCACGTTTAAAAAGAATTTTGTAGCAGCTCTTCTACCTTGAGAACATCGTCTGCATTGGCAAAACAGCTCTGAAGTCCACAGATCATATACCCATCATTCTCGTTGGTCGCATAACGTTGGGTGTAGGGGTAAGAGATCTTTGTAAGCTCAGAGAGTGCTGTCGAGAGCTTCTCTTTTTTACCTTTAACAATACGATCTTCTTTCATGTATCGGTGTGCTTGATCTAAGAAGTAGGGGTAGTAGATAGGTGT
>JAJRVE010000046.1 GCA_024277445.1 Campylobacterales bacterium | reverse complement strand
CCCTCTTTCCAGAAGATAGTACGCCACACTTGGTAGTAGATATGAAAAACAACCCAAGTAATGATCAGCCACATCGTAAGGTGATGCGTAATTCTCACATCCATAATACTTGGTGTTGGTCCAGCACCTACTATCCATGAACTAACAGGAATAGTCCAATCTGTTACAAGGTGTAGCATCCATGGCCACCACTGTCCAATCGAACTTTCACCCGAAGGAAAGGCATGTACATACAGTTGTAGACCCGTAAACAGCATCCACCCAAGTAACAAGTGAAAGACTGAAAAATAAACAGTATTAAAACTGTCACTATGTGTAGAGTCAAATTTCTTACGACGGTTTAAGGTCACAAGGTTTAAAAAGACCTCTACAAACTCTTTGATGTTTTTTCCAGTCGGAATAACCTTTTTATAAGGCTGTTCAAATCGGGAGAAAAAGAAGAGGTATGCTACGATAATCGAAGTCACATCAAAGATGATCGCAACAATAAAGTGTCCCCATCGATTCCATGCCATGACATATTTGTCAACCGCACCATCAGCCATTAGTGTCTGATAATAGGGATGACCAATGTATAGACCAGTAGCAATCGCCGCGATCATTGAGACAACATTGACCCAATGAATCGAACGCATCATACCAGTCATACGTTTGACTTGTCTGTGTCCAGGTTTCATCTTAACCTCCTTAGATACTACATTGCGTATCTATCTTGTAGACACCCAGCTCTTTACCCTTAGTATCAACTACGTGCACAGCACATGCGATACATGGGTCAAAACTATGGATGGTACGAATAATTTCTAATGGTTGTTCAGGATCAGCAACCTTCGTACCAATAAGACTTGCTTCATAAGCACCCATACGTCCTTTATAATCTCTTGGACCTGCATTCCATGTTGATGGTACAACTGCTTGATAATTAGCAATCTTGCCATCTTCAATACGCATCCAGTGACCTAAGGCACCACGTGGTGCTTCTGCTAGTCCCATACCTTTTGTCTTAACACTTACTTTATCAAAATCAAAGTCTGTCCAAGTACTAAGATCTCCAGAAGCAGCATTAGCAGCTAATTCATCTACCCATTCCAGCATTACATCAGCCATCAGTTCAGTTTCTATGGCACGTGCTGCGGTACGTCCTACCGTACTAAAGAGTACTGAAATAGGAAGGTTACCACGCTTTAAGAAGTTCGTTACATACTTAGTAATGCGCTCATCTTTCTTAGCTACACCAATAACCATACGCGCTAGTGGACCAACTTCAACACGAGTGTCATTATAAATCGGTGATTTAATCCAGCTGTATTTTTCGTCAGTTTTAAGATATGCCATGCCATCTGCACGCTTGTCTAAACCTGTATAGTTTGGAATAGTCTGACCATCATATGGATGAAGTGGTTTACTATCTTCGTACCAAGCATGTGTCACGTCTTCAGCAATTTTTTCTGGATCAGCTTCATAGACTTTAGAAAGGTCTCCATTGTACACAACGCCACTAGGGAAAAGAAGTGCTGACTTATAGAAACCTGTATCATCAAGACGGAAATCACCATAACTCATATAGTTAAGTAGACCCCCACCGGTTCCACCAACACCCTTACCTTGAATTAACTCTGTAAAGGTCGCTTTCGAGTCCGTTGCTTCATCGGCATACATTGTACCTGCCATGTAGACAGTTGGAAGATATGCTTGTTTAACAAACTTCGTTGTATCTTGAAGTAACTGTTTAAAGAGCGCAATACGTGCAGGATTTTGAATATCTTGAACACATGTCACACCGCCAACTACAATCGATTGTGGGTGTGGGTTTTTACCACCAAAAATTGCCTGCATCTTTGCCATATCTCTTTGAATGTCGAGCGCTTTAAGATACTGAGCAACACCAATAAGGTTCTGTTCTGGTGTCAATTTATAGTGTTTGTTGCCCCAATAACCATTACCAAAGATACCTAAACGCCCCTGCTTAACAAACTTAGCAACGCGGTCTTGAATCTCTTTGTATGCACCAGCACCCTCAATATATGGATTAGTACCTGCAACCTTTGCCCACTTAACAGCTTCGTCAGATGTTTTTTGCGGATCTGCAGAAAGTGCAGAAACGACATCAACAAAGTCTAGTGCATGTAGATGGTAGAAGTGTACCAAGTGATCATGCATATAGAGTGCTCCCTGTATCAGGTTTCTGACCAGACGTGCATTTTTAGGAATTGTGACGTCAAAAGCGTCTTCAACTGCTTCAATAGAACGCTGATAGTGTGTACCTGTACAAACACCACAGATTCTCATCGCTAAAAGACCCGCATCACGAGGATCACGTCCTTGTAAGATCGTCTCAATACCACGGAACATCGTTGATGAGCTATAAGCATCTACAATCGTGTTGTTCTCATCGATTACTGCTTCAATTCTAAGGTGTCCTTCGATCCGTGTAATCGGATCGACAATAATATGTTTTTTTGCCATTACGCTTCTCCTCCATCTTCTTTTTTACCTGCAAAAGCACTTGCTGCTGCATGAATACCAATACCAATACCCGCTGCTGTTAAGAGACCTAAACCAAATTCATCTACTGTCTTCTCTACACCACCTGTCGGCGCTTTAATCTTAGCATCTGCCATTGGACGTTCATACGCATACTTGTCCCAAAAGTCAGGTTCAGAACAACCAATACATCCACGTCCAACACCAATAGGCCAGTTAACACCTTCGTTATAACGAACAATAGAACAGTTGTTAAAAGTCATCGGCCCTTTACATCCCATCTTATATAAACAGAAATTATTTTTCGCACCAGTATCACCCCACTCCTCTACAAACTCACCTGCATCAAAGTGTGCACGGCGCTCGCAATTATCATGGATACGATATCCAAAGGCAAACTTAGGACGTAATAATGAGTCCAACTCTGGTACTTGTCCTGTTAAAATGTAGTGTAGAATAACACCGACCATGTTAGCAGGATTTGCAGGACATGCTGGGATATTAATCAGTGGCTTTCCTTTAACAACATCCATCACACCTACCGCTCCAGTAGGATTTGGTGCCGCTGCTGGAACACCGCCAAATGTTGCACATGATCCTACTGCAACAACTGCCGCTGCACCTTCTGCTGCACGTAAAAGGTGATCATGGAAGGTCTCACCACTTGCGCCAATTGTTCCATACTGTCCCTCCATAGCCATAGGGATTGAACCTTCTACAAAGAGTAGATAATTACCGTGAAATTTCTCCATAGCTTCATCCATCTGCTTTTCTGCTTGATGCCCTGATGCGGCTTGAAGTGTCTCATGAAATTCTAAAGAGATAATGTCTAAAACGATCTCATCGATTTTTGGTCCATCTGAACGTAAAAGTGCTTCTGAGTTACCAGCACAATCTTGCAGTTCTAACCAAATAACAGGTGCTCTATTCATTAAGAGTGCAGCATCTGCTACCAATGGCGTGAAAGAAGCCGGCAACATCAACATTGCCGTCGTCGCACTGACCCATTTCATAAAGTCACGTCGGTCAACTCCTTGCACTTCGAGCATCTCTCCTACATCAAGACGATTATTAACAGGTTGTTCTGTCTTTAGTTCTTGGATGCGTGCTTGGCACGATTCAAATAACTTCTGGTAATAATCGTCACCTCGGTTTGTATCCACACGAGCGCTTTTAGATGTAAAAAGCTTTTTTACACCTTCAATTCTTTCAGCCATTGTAAACTCCTTAATTTCATCAGTGAATGAGTATTCACTATGCTACAAGAGAATAACTTAAACGAATATAATATAAGTTAAATCAATATTAAAATATTTATTTCTTATATGTTTTTAGGACTTATTGTGTAGTGGGGATTTATTTCTTATATAGATTTAGGACAAATACGCTATCTTTTACTAATGTGTAGTACAAACTGAGCAGACATCAAAACTTCTAAATATAAAGCGAGCTTCATCCGTACTCAACTCGCCGATCATCGCTTTCTGCGCTGGTGTAGGATTACTCTTGATGGAGCTTCCAATATTCCACTGCGTAGGTGTTATAATCTCATAATGCGTAATAACACCCATATCGATATTAACTCTATGTATTAATGGTCCTCGTGGTGCTTCTACAATACCCACGCCTGTAGATGAGATTTTGTTAATATCTACAGGCTGATTATAGGAAGGCTCATCAAGCGTAAGTGATGAAACTAGCTCTTTAGTATGGGCTAATAGACGACCAAGTTCAACAACTCTTGCCATCACTCTACTCTAACAGCTATCTTTGTAGCGACGATGCATACTTTTAACAAGAGGATCAGAGAGTGCCATCACCCGTGCTAGAGGTCCAGACTCATAAAACAGATCTTTATAACAAGCATTTTTAGCATAACTTTTTTCTAAAGGACTATAGGCTTCTTGAAGAGAGACATACTTAGCATCAACACCAAAGTGCCGTGTCTGTTTAAGTTTAGAGGGGTTACTAAAACGGTGTTCACCTAACACCATAAAACGATCATAAGCCATCCCCTTGGTTTGCATAGAGGCCTTTAAAAGTGCTTGATGGATATAGGAGATCTCTCCATCATTTGTAGTGAAGTCACTGCATGAGTTATACTCAAGGAAGGTTTCGAGAGTACCTCCAACACACTCCTTTTCAAAAAAAGCGATGAGCTCCTCAATATGACTTTGGGCTTGAAGACGTTCTACATGACTAGGGTCTGACGTAATACCTCCTGGGAGCATGTAAGAAGAGTGTGGCCACTGACCAGCAAACAGAGCTAATGCCCTTGTAGCGATTGATGCAGCGAAAGCACCTTTTAATGGATAACTCTCTCGATCTGATTTTGTTAGTTTAGTCAGTTCAGGTAAAAGAACAAGATAAATCCACTTAAAATGGTTCTGAATAATTTCCAATACTAGGGTTAGTTCTCTAATATCAGAAGCTTTTTGACTTAATTTAACGCCAAAGCCCGCATTGGCATAGGCATCTTCTATGGCTCTCACCGATGCCAATAGATGAGAATGACCGCAGATACCACATACACGGGGTGTAATGACGAGAGCATCAAGTGCAGGTTTACCCTCTAAAATACTTTCCATCCCTCTAAAATGAGGAAAAGCAATTGTGGCGAAATCGATACCTTTTTTACTTGTCTCAAAATAGAGGTTTGCTTCACCCTCAATTCTATCAATCAGTTGTTTTGTTATCAAAAAGTTTTCCTTCTAGACGCTTTATATGAAAGGTCTTAGCAATGCCTGTTATGGTTAAATAACTACGCTT
>JAJRVE010000045.1 GCA_024277445.1 Campylobacterales bacterium | reverse complement strand
CCACTTCAAGGTTATGCTCGTGGATAAGCTTTCGAGCCACTTTAAGGATGAGGGTTGTTTTACCACTGTTTGAAGGTCCAGTGAATGCTACTGCTTTACGTGTGCGCACATATTTTCCAATAATAAGAGCAGAGATGACTACTCTATTAAATTTTAAGTGATTATAGGCAAATATGAGTAAAAAACTGTTGAATTAACAGAGGGTACCTTAGGCTAGGGAGTTTCATAGTTAATTGGTTATACTTTTGCATTATATTTTAGAATTATATTTTTAGGTTTTAATGTGAAACAATTTACTCTTATCGTAGCAACTGCCTTTCTTTTACTCAATGGATGTAGCACTCAGTCGGAGCGCTACATCCCCTCTAGCGAACATGAAAAAGCGTCTACAAGCTACAAAACAGTTCGTCTACTCAACAGTGCTAATCGCAGTGAAACAGTCATCTCTACGGTCTACCTTAATGAAGTTTATGCCAAATATACAGAGGGCAAGTGGAGCCATTTTCTGGTGGCTTTTTATAATCCTATACAAAAAAACAGACTCTATTTTAAAGAAGATGAAAACCAGACAGAGGGTTCATTTGTGTTGTTGTTAAACGGTGAGGATGCCAACCTTTCGTTACCTTTGGAGAAAGATGATCTGTTAGTCGATCTTCTGCCCGTTCATAACGCTTGGAACAACTACTACTATGTACGCTACAGGCTTCCTAACGCGAAGCCTGTTTTGGAGCTCGAAAGCGATCACAAGCAACAGGCTGTGATAGCTTATTAAAAAGATCGATGATAGAAACAGGTTCACCTAAGATCTTCTTATAGATCACATAGTTACTCAACACCTTTTTACCATACTCACGACTCTCAGAGTTGACCATCATCTCCATACTCATAAAGGGCTCATACTTAGCGTCTGTAAAACAGTTCTCTTTCGTGATGTAACGCTTAGTAAAGCCCATACCACCGTTGTAAGCATACGCCATGAGAACGGGATGGTAAAGACTCTTTTTCATCCAAGCGATGTGCTTTTTAGCATAAGCAATGTTTTTTTCAGGATCAAACATCTCATCGAGTGACATACGCTTCTTTTTAAAACTCTTGTCGAGTGCCTTCACCAAAAAGGGCATCATCTGCGTCAGACCAAGTGCGTAAGAGCGTGAAAGCGCAGCAGGGATAAAGCGACTCTCTTGACGCATCAGTGCATAATAGAGCGCCTTGTCATCTTTAGAGAGATCACTCATGTACTGATCATAAGGCATGATGTAACCCATCTCTTTATAACCCGTAGCTTTCTCGTAGATAAACGAGTGCAAGGGTAACATCGCTTGATTAGCGTACTTGTCAGCTAACTTTTTCATATCTTGTTTAGAGGTTGCTTTGATCTCGATGAGTAGATCATTCCAGACAAAAGGATCACTCAGATCTACCCGAGTTGAGTTGTTTTCATTGGTAGGTAAGGTTGTATAAAAGTTAGTCACTTCGATGCCTAGCTTCTCTTTCGCGTAGAGAGCATACATGTTGATGTCAACACTGTTAGCCAACTCTTTTAAGATCTTTTTATCCTTAGTGATAAGGTACTGCCAAAAGAGTGCCTTATCCTTATGCGAACGATAGTAGGCTAGTTTATGGGTATTTTTTAGATGGGCTAAGGCGTTGGCATTTTGATTATGCTCGATAGCATTCATCGCTAAGTAAAAATGCGTTTCAGAGTTTAGCTTCGTGTTAGCATCGACTTTTAGTAACTCTTTTTGAAGTTCACCATAACGACTGTCTGTCACCACTAAGATAACAAAACGTTTAAAACCCCAATGCTTTGTCATCTCTGCTAGGTAGTTAGAAGGAAGTGGTCTATTAAGATGACCTTGTCTAAACTTCATACCCGCACTCAAAAAGAGGTACATAAAGGTAGATGGTTTGTACTGCGTCAAGTTAGTTAAACGTTGCGTCTGCAACAGGTCATCCATCATCTTAATCCAGGTATAGGTACTCTTTTTGTCCAAAAGACGTGCAAGACGGTCACGTTCGGCTGCACTCATCACTGAAGCTTTATAGGGTGAAAATGCCATCTTGACACAGGAGAGATCGTTACTCTTTACCAACTCTTTTGTCGGTAAAGAGAGGCACTCTGCGGTGTACTTTACCTCTTCACGGTCTGACTTTTTAGCATAGGCTTTAAACAGACGGGTATTGACATTACGGTACTGATAAAAGGCATCATCAGCCTGTGCGGGTGTGATGTCTTGGTGTAAGAAACGCCAGATCATAAAGTTCTTGGCTAGAGAGGGTGGTTTTGTGTTGATCTCATCGAGTGTGATGTTAGCCCAAACATTTAGGCTAATCAAAAGTGCTAAGAACTGCTTCATTAGAATTTACTGGCAACAGCTACAAGTATAGAGTAGAGTACCAAGTCAGCAACTTGAAGCCCGATTATAATCACTAAAGGAGCCAAGTCAATACCGTTAAAACTGGTAGGAATATAACGACGTACAAGTACATAAGCAGGCTCTACTATGCGAATGAGAAATGGCTCAATAGCGTGTTTAACACGTATGAGCATCTGAACCAAGCTATTACTTGAAAAAGGAGGTATCCAGCTCATTAGCGCAGCAAGGATGACCATCCAGATGTAGACACCCACAAGGGAGTGAATAATCCCGGCTAAACCATAGATTATATTGGCGATTGCACTCATTTGACGATCTCCCCTAAGAAGTCTTTGAGATGAACATAAAGCGCCGCTATCTCAGGTGTCTCTTCAGCACCGGTTAGCAGTAGACGAAGTGACTTGTCAAACGCTTCACCATTGAGTCCGCTTTCATTTTTTATGTGTGCTTCAAACTCCTCAAAACTCTCCATATATGGCGCTTTAACGATGACCTTACGCAGGGTTTCTGCTGGTTCAGTAAGCTCTGTTGGGATGACTTTTGGTGCAAAAATAGCTTCTATCTTAGGGCGAAGTTCTT
>JAJRVE010000044.1 GCA_024277445.1 Campylobacterales bacterium | reverse complement strand
TTTGGCATGAGGGGTCAGGCGATACCTATACCCTCTGTTTTTTCACGATGCGATTGACTTGAGCTTGAGAAACACCAACGACAGATGCAAGTGCATGCTGTGAATACCCTCTCTTCCAAGCCTCTGCAATAAATTCATTTCTTTCGGACATAGTACTTACCTTTTTAAACTCTGTAAGTAAACTTTCCATATCTAAACTACGATCGGGGATGGAAGAGACAACTAGGTTCGATGCTTTTTTGATCTCATTCAAGATCACTTCATATTTTGCAGACTCCAAAAAGTCCATTCTATCTTGTAAGATCGGGAACTCTTTAAAGATAAACGATCCACGTAAACATGCTGCGGCGGTACCTAGTTCATAAAAAGCATAACAAGAACTATAGGGGTACTCACCCAACACTTCGATCATCCCTGCCTTTAAAGGGTTATGCTCTATATAGGCAACGAGTGTGTACAAGTACGCTTCATCAGTCACAAACCAAGACTTAAAACGTCCTTGCCACAGATGACCTGAACGGGCATATTTTTTATTGAAGTAGATGGCGTACATGGCATTGATGTGCTTCATAAACTTAGACAAATTCTCTTTAGTCGTTTCTATAAGCAAGTGATAATGATTATCCATCAGAGCATATGCATGGACTTGAACTTCATAAAGCATTGAACCACTCTGTAGTAGTTCTAAGAAGTAGTCAAAGTCTTCACTATCTTCATAAACGATACGTTGTTCAACACCTCGGTTGACTACATGATAGTATCCAACCATATCAATACGGGGTCGTCTTGGCATTATCTATTCCTCATGTGAATTCTGAAATGTCTAATGGAAGAGTATAGCATAGCTTGGTTGAGATAGGTATAGGTATCACCTGACCCCTTATGTGTCCATGTCTCAAGAGTGACCCAAGTCACTTGAGGACTAGAACACTATAAAAGGTCTCTATTTTAATTCTAAATTAACAGAAGTGTAAACAATATAACCCAAAACTGAGAAGAAGGCAAAGCCCATTATTAGAAGTAACATACTCATTATAAATCCTTTAAAGATTTTATATTATTTAGTATTTTTTTATTTAACAAAAGAATCAATATTAAATCAAACATAAATGCAATAAAAGAAAAGACTTTATCTATAGTACTTAAATCAGTATAATGATTAAAAAGCCAAACAAGTAAAGATAATGCAACTGCAATAGCAATCCCTATCAAAACTTTTAAATATCCTATAAATTCTTTTATCTCATCAATTTTTGCCATACAAGATTATATCACAAGTGTAATAAGCAAGTTTTATTGTTGATATAGGAAGTTGACTTATGGTGCGGCAGTCTTAATGACTATGAAGCAAAAAGGAAAGGTTGATCACCCTTTTTTGGTTGAGATGGGTATAGGTATCACCTGACCCTAGTGGTCCTATTTTCACTTCTACAAACAAGTCCACAATCCTTCCACAATCATTAGTTATATTCATAATAGTCATAGAGTCAATTTATACAGATAAATTGATATAGCTCAAGATGCTACCTTTTGTAAAAATTGTACTTTAATTAGGCAATTATTAGGATGTGCTTGATAGCTTTGTGATAAAATAACTCAGCAAAAATTTTGTATGAACAGTACAGGATGCTTAAATAAAGGGAGATTTATGTTTTCAAAATTAGTAACAGGTGCAGTAGCACTAAGCCTTGCAGCGACAATGGCAATGGCAGCGGACGGTGTACGTTTTAACATCATTAAAGACAGTATGCTTAAAGATAAGCCAAAGGGCGAAAAAGCAGTTTCTGAAGTAGAGAAGAAATACAATGAGATGATCAACAACGACATCGAAGCTATTGGTTATGTTCTTTCTGATCCACACGAGCGTATCAATGATGGTTATGCTACTAAATACGGTGGAACAAACCTAGACAACCTTGCATTTATGTCAGTAACAAACGACGAAGGTCTTCGTACACTTCTTCTTTCTCACCCAGAAGTTGGTGGTTTTTCTCCATTTAACCTTCATGCTTACAAGCTTAAAGGTGACAACACAACTTACGTAGGTCACGTTATGCCTAACACAATGATGGACATTGTTGGTGTTAAAGATGCAGCAACTCGTAAGCAGTTCGCAGCACTATTTACTCCTCTTGACAAGCTTGTTGATGAGAAACTTGGTGGAAAAGTTGAGATTACTAAGTATGACAAACTAACTGCTAACCCTATGATGCACTTCGAGATGACTTTTGATCGTCCTGCTGACCTTAATGACTTTATTGATACATTTCAAGAAGACTTTGAAGCAGCATTCGAAGACAAAAAGTACATCATCGCAGGTTACAAAAACTTCCGTGAGACATATGATGACTTAGAACAAGACTTTAGTAAGTACGATGCGTATTTCGTTTACTCACTATGTCACTTTACATTCTCTAATGGTATCTTTAATATCGTAGATGGTCAAAAAGGTTCTGCACGTCCTGACGCTGGTGTGTTTGCTCCATGTTCAATGTACATGTACATCCCTAAGGGAACAAACAAGCTTATCATCGGTATGCCAAAACTTGAAAACTGGATCTCTGTAATGGGCATCAAAGATCAGAAGAAGATCGACGCTATCCATACACTTGACAAAGAGATTGTTGGGATTATGGAAGGTCTTGGAGCTAAAAGTAAATGAAAAAATTACTAGCATTAGTCGTTGCGGCACTGGTTCTTTCGTTTAGTGGTTGTTCATCAAAAGAAGCTGAGGCTTCTGATGGTGTGGCAACTAAGCCTGCTGAAGAAAAAGTTAGTACTTACCTTATTGGTGCATACGCTGACGTAGACACGGTACAAGAGAAGTTAAGTGCTGCTGGTTTTGAAGTAGTTACAACTTACAAAGTAGATAAAAAAGGTGAGTACACAACAGTTGTATTTACTAACGAAGCACTTAAAACTGCTGCGAACAAAACAGACCGTGGTTTTGCTGCGATCCTTCGTGTACTTGTGAACAACGAGAAAAAAGAGATCAGTATTACTAACCCTGTTTACTTCGGTAAAGCGTTTTTACAAGATGACTTTGATTATCAAGCTGCACTTACACTTGAGAAGAGCTTACGCGACGCATTTGGCGAGCTTAAGAACTCTACTGACAACTGGGAGTTTGATGGTCTTTCAAGTTACCACTTTATGATGGGTATGCCATACTACGAAGAGAACGCTGTTCTTGCCGAAGGTGACAACGCTGAACTTCTTGAAAAAGCTAAGTCATACAAAAAAGGTAAAAACCTTATCTTCGAACTTAAGATCGGAGAAGGTAGTACACTTCTTGGTTATGCACTTGGTAGAAAGACTTCTAAATTCGTTAAGAAGATCGGTTACCAAAATGCACAAGTTCTTCCATATACAGTTCTTGTAGAAGAAGGCAAAGCTAAGATGCTTGCTCCTAAGTACTACATCGCAGTCTCTTACCCACAGCTTACTATGGGTGAGTTCATGACTATTGCGAGTGTACCAGGCGCAATCGAAAAAGATTTGGCTAAACCGTTCAAATAAGCCTCGGCTTATTCGAACTTTCCAGCTTCGGCGCACCTTGCACTGAAGTTCACCACTCGACGCACATCAGTGCGCTTTCGGGTTCACTTCAGCACAATCTGCACCAAATCTGAAATTTAGCGGCGTATTTTTGAAATACGCTTAGCTGCGTCATTCCTGCGAAGGCAGGAATCCACGAACTTTAATTTTCCAACAATTTATGACTTCCCTAATATTAACTTTCTTTACCTGCCTTTTCTATTGTCTGTTAACGTGCTGGATGCTAGTGCTTGCTACAGTGGAGTGGGACACGGCATTCCTTTTTTAACGCTTCACTAAAAGTAATGTCATGTCCCTCTGCAGGAGGGTTGTTACTTTTCCCATTTAGCTATAATTTCATCAATAATTTAATAAGGATGCTTTGTGGCTAAAATTGGATTTGGAACGTATCGTATTAGTGACTTGAACCCTGAACATATACAGGCTATTAGAGTGGCGGTTGAAGAGGGGATCGACCTGATCGATACCTCCACTAACTATATGAATGGTGCGGCAGAGCGGGCGATCGCTCTGGCTTTGCAGCCTTTGCCTACTAAGGTCATCGATGATGTTGAGATCGTTAGTAAGTTTGGTTATATGCAGGGGAGTACCCTTGCGCGTATTAAAGAGGGTGAACATTTTGCTGAGACGGTTGAGTTTGCGGAGCATATCTTTCACTGTATCTCACCTGAGTTTATGCGTGATCAACTCACCCATTCGCTTGAGCGTTTAAACATGGACTCACTGGGATGTTACCTGATCCATAATCCAGAGTACTTTGTGTTTCACGAGTTAAACAAGGACTTGGATAGAGATGAAGTGCTTGACCGTATGTTCGCACGAATTGAACAAACATTTGTCGCCTTAGAAGAAGAGGTGGCAAAGGGACGCATAGCAAGTTATGGTGTGAGTTCTAACTCGTTTGCTAAAGCAAATAATGATCCTGAGTTTTTACCTTATGAAGACTTGGTGACGATAGCGAAGCGTGCGGCAAAAGAGGCAGGGAGTAAAGAACATCACTTTACAATGGTACAACTTCCTATCAACCTTTTAGAGACCGAGGGTCTGGAATGTGCTGCTTGGGCTAAGAAAAATGGTGTACGTGTTTTGGCTAATCGCCCGTTAAATGCACAAGCCAATGAACTGATGTTCCGCTTGGCGAGTTACAGTGAACCGCATGATTATTATCATCATCTTAATGAAGTGTTGGAGATGACTGATGATCCTGCTTTGGAGAGTATTCACAACATGATCGCGCAACTTGATGATGTAAAGCATAAGTTTGGTTTTGTGGGTGAGTATGAGCAGTTTTTACATATGCAGGTCATTCCCCATTTTCAAAAAACATTAGAAACATTAGATGCTTCTGTGGTGGAGCTCCTTGCTGAGTCTTTAGACCTCTTTTTACAAGAGTATGCACGTATGGTCGCGTTTGAGTGTACGAAGATGACGAAGGTACAGCTAAAAGAGAAACTAACAGAATGTGAGCGATCGCTACAAGCCTGCGCACTGGAGTTTTTGATGCAACAAGAGAGCATCAACTATATCTTAGTGGGGATGCGTAAACCTAGCTATGTGATGGATATACTTGGGCTAACTCAAGGATCTTAGGTTTAAGTTCTTGGACTTCTTACGAATATCCTTTTACAAACCTTTACAAGAAACGGTGTGTTCACTCTTTATGGCTTGTTAAGCGCTTTTAGCCTATTTTATGGTTAGAAAATAGGGTGATACATTTTGCCCAAGCATAAGGTTTTATATGATTCCATTTACAGATGAAGAGTTAATCGTACCCGTAGAGACAGCGATCGAAAAAGTTCGTCCTTCTTTAGCACTTGATGGTGGAGATATCCAGTTTTTAGCCGTCAAAAATGGTACGGTCTATGTGCAACTACAAGGGGCCTGCGTAGGTTGTGGTAGTGCTGGAAACACACTAAAGTATGGTGTTGAACGTCAACTGCGTATGGACATCCACCCAGAATTAACGGTTGTCAATGTACCCCATGGTATGGAAAACCAGATCGACTCGATGTAAGTCAAGTTGTTAGAAAGAGAGCGTTATGAAAACAGTTAACAAATATAAAACTCTTGCTCTAGCTAACGAGAGTTTCTCCAAGGCTCAGTTCGAAGACTCCCTTCGTTCTTTTGCCTTGGTGTTAAAAGATTACCCGATGTCTAAAGAGGCGTATAACGGTGCCATTTTAGCTGAGATGGCAATGAGTGGTGAGACAGGTGCGGAAGCACTTTTTGACTACTACTCGGTGTTACGTAAAGAAGATAGTGAACATGCTGATGTTATTTTGTCAGAGATCTTAGAGACCATGGATGGCACTTTAGATCAGCTTGGTGAGTTGATCGCTCAGCCTCTGCATGAACGTCTTGAGTTTGAAGATGGTGTGATGTACTCTGAGTTTAAAGAGATCGTGGAAGAAGATGGTGACTTTAGACGAATTTTTGAGAATATTATGTTTTCTACCCGTGTTATCATCACTGAAAAAGATGATTTTGTGGACTTCTTAGATAAGCTTATGGAAAATAACTACCATGAGATGGCACTAAGTTACTTGGAAGGGGCTCTTGCCGTCCATCCTAACGATGAGAAGCTGCGTATGCTTCTTCGCCGTCTTGCAAAAGGCAAACCTGTTGAAAATTGAGCTTCCTTCTCAACCCTTCCGTTTCGTCACAGAAAACTCACAAGAGTGTGACGCTCAAACCGCTTTCATAAAGACCAAACAAAACGAAAACTATGTTGATAATGCTAAAGAAAATGGCGCACACTCCATCATAGCTGCAGCAGGTGTTGCTAAGTTGTTTGGACTTGACCGCATTAAGATTATTGGTATTACGGGTACTAATGGTAAAACGACCACGGCAAGTGCTATGTACTCGATGCTACTTGACTTAGGGTATAAGGCAGCGATGCAAGGAACTCGTGGGTTCTTTTTAAACGATACGGTGGCTGAGGGTAAAAGTCTGACAACACCTTCTGTCTTGAACACCTACCGCCATATCTATCAGGCTGTGGCTGCTGGTTGTGAGTACTTCGTGATGGAAGTGAGTTCACATGCTAGTGTTCAAAAACGCATCGAAGGCATTCCTTTTGCTCTGAAGATATTAACGAACATTACGCAAGATCACTTGGATTATCATAAGAGTCTTGAAGATTACATCTATGTTAAAAATAGCTTCTTTCAAGATGAGAGTAAGAAATTGATCAACAAAGATGAACCTCGTGCTGAGTTTAACTACAAAAATGCTTACAGCTATGGTTCTGAAAACCCATCGACCTATAAGATTATGGCTTATTCACTTAACAATGGTGTGAGTGGTGTCTTGAAACATTTTGAGCAGGTAGAGAGTTTTAACTCACCGATGCATGGCTTTTTTAACCTCTATAACCTTAATGCCGCAATCGCTGGTGTTCACTTGGTGACAGACAAAAAGTTAAGTGAGATTTGTGAAGTGGTTGACAACTTCGCAGGTGTTAGTGGACGTATGGAGAAGGTGAGTGAGAAGCCTCTTGTTATCGTTGACTTTGCCCATACCCCTGATGGTATGGAACAGGTGCTTAATGCCCTACGTGAAAAAGAGATCTTAGTGGTCTTTGGCGCAGGTGGAGACAGAGATGTTTCTAAACGCCCGATGATGGGAAAAGTTGCAGCGAAGTTTGCTAAAAAGATCTATGTGACGAGCGATAATCCGCGTTCAGAAGACCCTGACTTGATCATAGAAGATATCTTAAAAGGTATTGATGCGGGCAATGATGTCTATGTGGATGTTAACCGTCGTAAAGCTATTGCGCAAGCTTTAAATGACCAACAGGGTGAAGAGATCGTTCTTATCTTGGGTAAGGGTGATGAGACTTACCAGATCATTTATGATCAGAAACTACCTTTTGATGATAGGGAAGTAGTAAGAGAACTTCTAAAAGAGGCGTAAATTGCGCTTTGTATTGCTATTGCTTTTTCCGCTGCTTTTAGCAGCTTTTGAGACCCTACCTAAACACCTTCCTTACTACAAACTAACAACTGAAAAAGAGCTCACTAGCATCTATAAAAGTAAGATCGAACCACACTTTACACGTGGGGTAGATGGCTACTTTAAGGGTGAGAATAATGTCTCCATACACTACATGCTATTTCGTGTTAGTAAAGAGAAAGGCGCTATCGTTATTGCTAATGGTCGTACAGAAGCGATCATAAAGTATAAAGAGCTCATTTATGATCTGAACAAAAATGGCTACAGTGTCTACCTGATCGACCATAGAGGACAAGGCTTTTCTGGGCGTATGACGAAAGATAAGCAGATGGGGCATGTGGATGACTTTAACAACTATGTCCTTGATCTCCACCACTTTGTTGTCACTAAAGTAAAGCCTCTGAAGTCGAAACACCTTTATCTTTTAGGACACTCTATGGGAGGGGCTATTGCTGTACGTTATCTTGAAGAGTTTCATGATGGTTTTGATGCGGCTATTTTAAACGCTCCTATGTTGCAACCGAATCTTTTTACAGCAAACACTTCAGGACTCGTTTGTAAACTGATGAAGTTAGAAAAAAAGAGAAGAGTCTATGCCCCTGGTCAAAAAAGCTATGATGATGAAGATATCTGTTTTGATAAGAACTTACTGACACACTCTGTCATTCGTTTTAAGTTGATGCACCAAGAGTTATCTGAACATCCTCAAGCCAAGATTGGGGGTCCATCTGTTGGTTGGATACAAAATGCATGTCAGGCAAGTGCATTAGCAGTAGAAAATGCAGCTAAGATCAAGATACCCCTGCTGATAATCCGCGGTAGTGCGGATAAAATTGTCAATCCTAAAGCTGAAGATGAGTTTTGTCGTAAGGTAGGCAAAAAATGTCATGGTTACGAGATAGAAGGTGCATGGCATGAACTTTTGATAGAGAAAGACCGTTATCGCACTGAAACAATTAGCGCGATCTTGACTTTTTTAGATTTGGTAAGAGAAAGGCAGTTTAAAGTCCTACGTTAACCTTCAAAGTACTATTGATATCATTGAATACAGAGACATTGACATCACTACTTCCATCTCCTATTACAGTTAAGAGACCATTTGTATCTATAGTCACAACACTCGTGTTGGAACTTACCCATGTAATATTACTACTGATGTTTAACGTTGTATTGTTGTCGCTAAATGTACCATTCGCTATTAATGCATAACTACCTGTCTGATTGATATCAGTAGCAGAACTGGTGATGTTCAGGTCTATAGAGGTGATATTAATATCGTTGATAGCAATAAGCGTGACATTGTGATCTAGTGTAGTATAGATCTTGTCACGATAAGAAGCAGATACACTTGCCGTACCACCATTGCCAACTGGTGTAATCAGACCATTATTGACAGTGAGAACAGAGGTGTCATTTGATTCCCAGTTAAGCTCATTATATGTTGTGGCAGATGTTCCATCGCTGTAGTTGATCCTTCCCACAAGTTGTGCATCATCACTGTCTATCGTGATAGCATGGATGGTGTCTGTTCCCTCTATGACAATAGATTCGATCTCGGGTACAAGTGGGGTGTTATCGCTGTTACTTTGGCTACAGCCAAGCATTACTGCAGCAAGGCTGACAGAGAGTAGGGATAGTCTTAGTGTCGTCATCTTCTTCTCCTTGCTCAAAAGTGGTAGTTAATACCGATATACGGATTAATAAGGTGGGATGTGACATTGATCTTGTCTGCAACTAAAGAGATCGTCTGCCAGGTACGTAACTTGTAGTTAACACCTAGATCAAAGTCATAGGTGTTGCTAATAACATAACGTATGCCACCTCCGAAGTTAAAACTACTAAAGGTGAGTGAGCTCTCAAGCTCTCTATCGACTTTCATGTCACCCATACCGATACCTAAACCAAGGTACGGATAGAGGTCATAGCCCACATCCCAACCTTTATAGACAGTAATGTCTAACATTAGTGCTGCGCCATCGTTTTCAGAGAAGATGTTGGTGGCATAGTCCATGTAACTAAAAGAAGCTTCTACACTAAAGCCTCCGATGTCACCATAACCACCTTTAATCTTAAACTGTGGTGCGGATGCAAATTGCTCTTTGCCGTTGATAGCAAAATATTCACTTGAATCTTCTATGGAAAATCCAACATAACCTTTGTGCTCTGCAAAAAGTGAGATAGAGAGTGCGAGTAGTACAAGAAAGATTCTCATTTGCAGTGGCTCCTAAGCTACTCATGCGCTTTAACTTGAATGACTGTCGTCAAACCAGTAGCGATAGATATAAATTGTTCGCCATTTTAGGCAATTTCTACTTAGAATGAGCAAAACTTTTAACCTTAAATATATAGGGATGTAAAGCGGGCTAAAGTATTGTCTAAATAGTTTAGCTATAATACGCCAAATTTTTACAATGACAGCACTTTTTTTGCTGTCCATATGGAGAACAACATGGGCATACCACAGCCAGCTTTTTATATTTTCAAGTGTGAGCAATCTGCACCTCCAGGGATGCCAAAACCATCTTGTGTGAGACCAGAAACACAGGACCTTTTTCAGCATTTAGCACAGGCTTTGATGCAAAAGGGTATCATTGGTACAGTACAACCTATCCGTTCAGCATGTCTTAACCGCTGTAACGCAGGTCCAGTTATGTTAGTAGAACCAGGTCATACAATGTATGCTGGTCTTACTAAAGCGTCTATTGACCGTATTATCGATGAGCATATCATTGGTGGTAACGTGGTTGAAGAGTTTGTGATCAGTGATGAGCTTTGGGATGCACCAATCGCTCCAGCTGACATGATGAAGCAGATGGGTAGATAAGGAAAGTTTCGATGACCATTGAAATGCTATATAGTAAGATTCACCGTGCGACTGTTACGGATGCTAACTTGAACTATGTTGGTTCAATCACGATTGATGAGGAGCTTTTAGAGGCTTCTAAGATGCGTGTTGGACAAAAAGTTGAGATACTAAACATCAATAATGGTGAGCGTTTCTCAACTTACATCATCTTAGGTGAGCGCGGTAAACGTGACATCTGCCTAAATGGTGCTGCTGCACGTAAGGTCCATAAAGGGGACAAAGTCATCAGCGTGGCCTATGCAACGTAGGATGAAAAAGACCTTGAGTCCTATAAACCGGGTGGTGTTCTTCTGAACGATGACAACAAAATCGACCATATTTTAGACGAGATCTAAAACCTCTTTTTATGATCTACTACTGAGTAGGTCGCGCTTCTTTTCAAGCTCAGCACGTTATAATATCACCACAATACAATCTAGGATTATTATGTTTAAGCTTACCACATTACTCGTACTTTTTTTCGTAACCACTACACTCAATGCTGCAGGCAGTAGACCTTATATGGGCTTTTCA
>JAJRVE010000043.1 GCA_024277445.1 Campylobacterales bacterium | reverse complement strand
GTAGTGTACACTTGAAGCGTAACCTGATGAAGATTGTACCAAAAAAAGAGTTAGATGACATCATGATCTATCTGAATGAAGTACTCGCTTGTGATAGCTTTGAGGAGGCTACTACAGTTGCCAATGGCATGATTGCAACTTATGAAGATACCCATCCCAGGTTAGCAAAATTTTTGATGGATAATCTCTATGACAGTTGTACATTCTTGACCTTTCCAAAATCACATCGAAGAAAGATACATTCTACAAATGTACTTGAGAGATTTAATAAGGAGATTAAACGCCGTACTAAAGTGATTGGTGCATTCCCTAACGATGGCTCTGTCTTACGACTTCTCGTGCCCTTAGCCATTGATACTAATGCAAATTGGTTGAGTAGAAAGTATGTTAATTGGGATAATCTGCTAAAATTACAAAAAGCTGATTCTGAAATTACAGAAATATTTTGACGCTATCACTTTTGTGCAAGGTGTGCTGAAGCTAGTGACTAGAAAATCTAGACTAGTCCACTCCAAAAGAACTTTGCAATTATTACAATCAGTGCAATTCCCACTATATTAAAAAAGATGCCATACTTTACCATCGTCTTCACATCAACCACCCCACTTGACATGGCAATAGCATTAGGTGGCGTGGCGATAGGCAGCATAAAGGCGTAACTCGCACAGAGTGTTGCTACCATCATAAAGAGACGCGTATCTAAACCTGTCTGTTCTGCAACAGAGTAGATAACAGGGAGCATAATCGAAATGAGTGCTGTGTTAGAAGTCACCTCTGTTGTAAAGGTAACGATCGTCGCGACGATCAACAACAACAGCAGCGGTGCCAACTCCGTCATACTCACTAAGTAAGAGGCAATATGATCGGCCAAACCTGTTTCAGCAAATGCCGAGGCGATTGAAAAACCTGCGCCAAAGAGCATCATGATCCGGTATGGGATCTTATCTTTGTCTTCCATCCACTCTAAAATACCAAGTGGTGGCATAAACAGTAGTAGACCTGCCGAGAGTAAGATAACAGGTTCACTCATCCCTAACCCACTCCAATAAGGCTTTATGGGTGCATTTAAGAGGAGCAATGTCATCAACCCTACTAAGATACCCACCACTTTTTTTTGAGGCGTTGTTAGACGTTGATGCTCAACTTCTCGCTCTATCTTTTTATCACCTACACCGATGCTCAAGGTAAAAGAGACAACAATAAACATGATAAACGAAAGTGGTGCTACCATCCACATCCATTGAAAAAAGGGTATGGGTGCCATCTCATGTTCTTGCATAACCCCTAAGAGTATGAGGTTTGGTGGTGTACCGATAGGCGTTAAGATCCCACCTATACTTGCACCATAAGCGATAGCAAGCGCAAAGCGCATTTTGAGTTTAGGATCATCTGAAAGAAAGAGTGCTATCGAGATAAGAAGCAAGGTTGTAGTGGTGTTAGAGAGGATAGAGCTTAACAGTCCAGAGGTGATAGCAAGGGCAAAAATGATCCCCCTCGCACTATTTGGAAAAATGGTTAAGACCCGGTCTGCTATCCAGGTATGTAAACCTGTCTTTTCAACAGCGATCGCCAGCATAAAACCACCTAAAAAGAGGTAGATGATGGGGTGAGCGTAGTTGAGTGTCGTCGCTTTGGTTGTTAAGATACCAAAACTCGGAAAAAGTACGATGGGCATTAACGAGACCACACCTAAGGCTAAACCTTCATTCGTCCATAAGGTGATCAAAAAGATCAAAACACCGACTAAAGAGGCTTGTTGCACCGTAAGAAAAAAAGTGAGCAGTCCAAAGGAGAGAAGACCCAATACAATCGCTATAAGAATTTTTTTCACATCACCCGATAGTGCCGTCATATCATTCCTTCGTATGCTCTACAGACTCCAGCAAGGAGAACACGCGCTTAACGTGTCAACAGATCTTTCAAGCTTTTTTGCGGACTTTTACCCTCAAGTATAGCATAGACTTCACCTGCAATTGGTAGATAAATACCACGCTCCCCAGCTATGGTGTTAAGGGCGTAAGCCGTACCGATCCCCTCAGCCACTTCTCCTAACTCTTCAAGAATATCCTCTTGTGATTTACCAGCAGCTAAGCCTAAGCCCACACGAAAGTTCCGGGACAAGGTGGATGAGGCGGTTAAAAACAGATCACCCGCCCCACTCAACCCCAAAAAGGTATCATCTTTTGCGCCATAGTAGTGACCAAAGCGATGCATCTCAATGAGTCCACGAGAGATCAATGAAGCGCTGGCATTTTTACCCAAGGCAAGCCCATCAGTGATCCCTGCTGCAATCGCAATCACATTTTTATAGGCACCTGCCACCTCTGCACCCATAACATCAGTTGACGTATAGGTACGAACAAAAGATGGAAAGTAGTTACTAAAAGCTTCTGACACGACCTCATTTTCAGCATTTACCACTAAGGCACAGGGAAGTCCTTGCATCACTTCAGCCGCAAAAGAGGGGCCTGAAAGAAAGGCTAAACAATCGTTTGGAATATGTTGTGAAAAGATTTCGTTTAAAAAACGCCCAGTTGATGCTTCGATCCCCTTAGCTGCGACTAAAATTTTCTGGTTATGATCAACAAAGTTGTCATCTAACCAACAAGCGACTTGCTGCGCGGGTATGGCCATCACCAAGTATTCAAGTTTTAAGATCTCTTCGAGTGAGACAAAGTTATCTAAGTCTCGCTTGGTACGTGAGGTGATGTAAACCTCATTTTCAGGGTTTTGTGCGAAGGCAAAAGCAAGTGCTTGCCCCCATTTTCCAGCACCGATTACACCAATTTTCTTCACTTAACACTCCTCTTAAACCGTTCTAAATCTTCATCATAACCAATCGCCACTAAAACATCACCTACTTCAAGTATGTGTTTGCTTCCCTTCGCTGTAAAGACGAAGTGTGTCTGCATCTCTAAGGTCACTACTGCAAGTATGATCACTTCACGTTCGACCTCTAAAGAGACATCATAGAGGTTTTTATCAATATAAACAGACCCCTCTTCAAGCGGTACTTGTACTGTTTTAAGACGGGTCTCTTCATCCAGTATGTCTTGAATTATATGGGTCACAACAGGTTTTTCTAAGACCTCGATCAAGATGTCGGCTGTTGCTTGTAACTTAGAGATGACCTTATGTGCCCCAGCCAGGCGAAGTTTCGAGGCATGTTCATGCGTTGAGGCGATAGCAATAAGACGTGCATCGGGAAACTGGTCACGTAGACTAATGGTCAAGAAGACATTAGATGCATCATCATCAAGCGCGCAGATAAAGAGTGTCTCATCCATCGCTAGGTCATTAAACTCATCCCAATTATCACCCAGATCAAAGAGATGTGCCTCGCCACCATTTTTGATAACCTCTTCTTTTGAAGTGACATCTAAGGTATAGACGCAGACACTACGATAAGCGTCATTGACTTGCGCTACGATCTCACGAGCAAACTCACCAAATCCAAAGACTTTTACGTCATGTGTTTTCATAGAAACCTCTTACTTTGATGAATATGAAGCTTAAACTCACTGATCATGGAGATTTCACCGACCAAGACCAAGATGTCACCTTTACTTAGCAAGGTATCATCTGGAGGATTAAACATAAAGGCTTCAACCTCCATCTTCGAGATGCCCACCAAGATAAGACGATGTTGGCGAATCTCAAGCGCTTGCAGTGATTTGGAACGTGAAAGGATTATGTCATCCACAACGATCTCAACCATGTCCGTTGAGGAACTCTCAGCACGCAGTAGGTTCATCGTCTCAAAAGCGATAGGTTTACCGCTATACTCTTTAGAGAGGATTCCTACTATCTCTTGCGCATAGACAACAGACTTCACGCCTGCGATCTCTAACTTACGTCGGTTACCCTTTTCATGCAAGATACCTAGCATCTTCAATTTATGCATCATATGGCGTATAGTAAGTGCGGTATAGACATTAAGGACATCACTGTCACGCAGTAGAAGTACTGCGCTCACCTGTTCGGAGAGATCAATACCCATAGTGTGATAGGTAGAGAGCGAAGCAGGATCTAAACAGAGGGCGTACAGCTTGTTCTCTTTTGCTCGCATTATACGTGTATGATCGGTATCTAAAACGACAACATTACGCCCACTTCTACGCAGTTTTGACGCTGTTTGTTGCGCCACATCACCATACCCACAAATAAGATAAAAGTGCTTGAGTTTACGAATATCAGAGAGCATCTTGTTCTCACGGATCTCGTCAAGTTTTTCGGTAAAAGAGGTCACCACAATAGAGGTCGCAAAAGAGAGCACTGCTATTCCAGCGATGATAACCACAACCGCTACAGACTGTCCCTCTTGTGTTATGGGTGTTACATCACCATAACCAACGGTCGAGATAGTCACGATGGACCAGTAGAAGGCATCAAAAAGAGAGTTAATGGGTGAATTAGTATTATTGGCTTCCATCACATAGATCAAGACAGAAGAGACGAAGATCACGACACTAGCAAAGGTAAGAAGGGTTAAAAACTCAAACCTTTTGTTAGAGAGGATACTCGCAAAGTACTGCATGTTTTGGGTGTAACGAAAGATCTTGAAGACGCGAAACAAGATGAAGAGACGTAAGAGTCGTAACTCGTGGAAAAATGGCATAATCGCTAAAAGATCGATGGTCGCTGCTACTGAGCTAACGTATTGCCACTTCGCCAACAAGACCTTAAAGAGTGCCCGGCCTACACGAAACTTACGCTGTAAAAGCTCATCTTTTTCATACTGCTTGATGATGATAGCAGAGGAGTCATTGATCACCCAAAAACGTAGTACATACTCCACTAGAAAAATAATCGAGATGATGTAATCATTAAAAATCGCCCAGAAGTCATTAACTGTATGACGCACTTCACGAATCAAAATAAAGACACTCGAAAAGATCAGTATCATCATAAAGATATCAAAATAACGTTTATAAGGGTAAGTCTGGTTCTCTAGGATGTTGTAAAAAAAGCGTTTAGTCTTTTGGTAACGAGGAGAGGTCTCCAAGAAGTAAGCAAGTGAGACAACGATACGCGAAAAAAGTCCAACATAACGTTCTTTATAAGAGTCAGATGATATGTTGTGTGATCTTTTTTTGCTCACCATACGCCTTATGCGAGCTTAGCTTTAAGCATCTCGTTGACACTCTGAGGATTAGCCGTACCCTTACTCGCTTTCATGGTCTGACCCACAAAGAAGCCAAGAAGTTTCTCTTTACCGCCTCTGTACTGCTCAGCCTTATCTTCATTGTTGGCAATAATCTCATCAATGATCTTCTCTAAGGCACCGGTGTCATTCATCTGCTTAAGTCCAAGCTTCTCTATGACACTGTCAACATCAGAGGCATTTTCCATAAGGTAGTCAAGGACCTCTTTTGCTGCCTTACCACTAATGGTCTTGTCCTCAATGCGCTTAACCAAAGTTCCCATAGTCTTAGCATCTACAGGTGAAGTGGCAATGCTAAGTCCACCTTTAAGACGTGCTTGAAGTTCTACCGTTAACCAGGTCACAGCATTTTTACCGCTAATGCCCTCTTTGAGCATCGCTTCAAAAAAGTGTGCCGTTTCAAGGTCTGCCGTAATCACTGCAGCATCATACTCACGCAAGCCATATTCAGAGACCAAGCGCGCTTTTTTCTCGTCTGGCAGTTCAGGGATATCAGAGAACTTTGCGAACATATCATCAGGGATGAGTGCTTTTAAAAGGTCTGGTTCTGGGAAGTAACGGTAATCTGCCGCTTCTTCTTTACCACGCATCGAACGCGTCTCTTGCTTGACCTGATCAAACAGACGGGTCTCTTGACGAATCTCTTCATCATAAACACCATCTTCCCATGCTTCTGTCTGACGTTGGACTTCAACCTCAATGGCCTTTTGGATAAAACGAAAGCTGTTGATGTTTTTGATCTCTACGCGAGTATAAAGTTTTGTGTCACCCTTAGGACGAATGGAGACGTTAACGTCTACACGAAACGAACCCTCTTGCATGTTAGCGTTAGAGATGTCCAAGTAACGTACAATCGAGTGAAGTTTTTTGACATAAAGCACCGCTTCTTCGGCCGAGAACATGTCGGGCTCTGAAACGATCTCAAGTAGTGGTGTTCCTGCACGGTTCAAGTCCACTTTCGAGACAGAACCATCATGGATATTTTTACCCGCATCAGCTTCAATGTGTGCACGGTTAATGCGAATGGTCTTAGAAGTGCCATCTTCAAAGTCGATGTCGAGTGTACCGTGTTCAACCACCGGTTTATAGAGTTGCGTGATCTGGTAAGAGGTCGGGCTGTCTGGATAGAAGTAAGACTTACGGTCAAAAAACGAAGTACGATTCACCGTCGCTCCTATCGCCGTTCCTAGCATGATAGACTTCTCTAAAACACTTTTGTTAAGTACTGGCAAAGCACCAGGAAGTGCTAAACAGGTTGGACAGGTGTTAATGTTGGGACGGTCATTAAAGCTCGTAGGGCATGAACAAAAAAGTTTAGTAGTTGTGTTGAGTTGGGTGTGTACTTCAAGTCCGATAACGATGTCAAACATGGATTTCCTTGGAAAATAATCTATAATATTTTAGAGTGAGAGTGTTTAATCACTAATGACGCAGATGACGCGAATTTAGGTATGCTCATTCCTGCGAAGGCAGGAATGAGCATGGTTAACTCTCTACAAAATAGCGTATCGAAGCGAAGCCATAACAGCCTGTGCTTTCTACCGCTTTTACCTCACGCTCCGTAGTGATCCCACCAAGCGCAATAATAGGTAGGCTAATTTTAGCCACTACTCGCTGTAACTGTGCTAAACCCTTAGGTTCACCCTTGTTTGGCGTAGCAAATATAGGACTAAAAGTAGCCGCATCTGCTCCAAGTCGTTCAGCTTCTAACAGCTCGCGTTCACTGTGACAAGAGATCACCGTGAAAAGCCCCAACGCTTTCGCTTTTTTGATCTCATCAAATTGCTGAGAAGTAAGGTGAACACCATAAGCGTTGAGTGCGAAAGCAAGTTGAACATCAGCATGTAACATTGACTTCGTGTTATTAAACGCTGAGCAGAGATCAATAAACAGTTCTGCAAATTCTGCATACTCACTGTTGGACTTGTCACGATAGAGTGCAAAGTTGGGTTGATGCTGTACGAGAGAGTGTTTAAGCTTTTCAGAGAAGTTTGAAAGCTCTGTAGAGTAGAACTTAGGATCGGTAATAAGATAAGAGTTAATCATCGACCTTCCAATTTAAAGTGTTCTAAGACCAAAATATCTTTTTTGATAGCCATTATATCTTATTCCATGGGAGTGTAATAATTTCTAGTTGTTCATAACTATTACGCCACCAACGATTGTCGTGAGAGATAATTATTCGGTTAGGATAATTATTGCTCCCTCGTACTTGTTATCCAGCTACTTTATGATGTTCTACTTGCATAATCTTATCAGCTAACCAAGTTTTTATGATAGCCTGACGACTCACACCAATATGCTTTGCTTCTTCATCAAGTTTTTTAACCATCCAAGTAGGAAAATCGATGTTGATTCTTTTTGGTTCTAAGTTTGGTCTTCTTATTGTTGATAAATCAAGATACTCAACAATATCTTCTTCATTATCATCAAATATTTTATCAAATTCTTTAGCTTTCATAAATTTCAATCTCCTTTTTTCTTGCTCTTCGTGCAGAAATAATTCGTATGTTTTCTTTACGATAAGTTGTTACTACTGCATATATTTTTGCAGTAATCTTTCCAATAGTGATAAATCTTTCTTCATCTTCATAAGATGTTCTGATTTCAACCATCTTGTCATCATCCCAAAGAAGCTTTACTTCTTCAAAATCAATACCATGTTTTTGCTTATTAGATAAGCTTTTCTCTATATCGTATTCAAACTTCATATAAGAAGTATATCATTTTTATATTGAATTACAATATCTTATGAGTAATTGCTATCAATGTATAACTACGTCTCTTGTTGCACAAGCCCAGCATCGACTAGTTCCTGCACAAACCGGCAGATGTCATTTTCTAACTGCTTGGCATCGACGTCATACGCAGCGAACATGGCATCAAAAGCGCTTTGAAGTGAGCCACTTTCACTAAGATACTCCCAGATCATCGCACCCGAAGCATCGAGTCCAAAGTACTCTTGAGTGACGGTGTCTAAGATGACCATCTCATCATCGACCACTTGGGCGAAGAGTGTGTCTGGGATGGTGATGGTGTCTTGAAGTGTCATAACAGCTCTTTAATGTTTTTTGTATTTTACTATAATTTTTGGCGATAAAAAGAAAATAAGAGCAAAAGCCTTAAGCCCGAATTCGCTAATGATACAAATTAAAGAAGAAGATTTCATTAGCGTTAATTAGCGTCATTCACAGACAAAAAGTTGTTGGGTGGGCTTTTAAGTCTACTGTATGTATTGAAGGTAGGCATAAATGCACCATCATACTTTTACATTGGAGGGAGTCCGAACTTGCCACCACCGCTCTGTTGTACGGATGCGGGTGTGAATTCTTCTGCTGTAACTACGGCGTTGCGTCCGGCTGATCTTTGTACAGCGAAGAGTGGTTGGTAGTCATTGGCATCTGTAGAGCCTAGTACCCATCTAAATGTTCTTGTATGTTTACCATCCATGTTTAGATTTGCAGTTGCTAGCGTATCAATAGTGTACTCTGTTTGATTGTCCACATCGACAAGGTGTAGGTTACTCATAATACTAGTATTATTCTCTGTCGCTTCTTTGTACTCGATACGTCCTCTGTCATCTCTGTAGCTTACATTGTAGAGTGTTGGTAAAGTAATCTTGATAGGTGCGTTGGAGAGGTCAACTGTTATTTGGTTTTTTACTTGAAACGTCCACGTGCGTTTAACAACATTGTTAGCATCAAAATGTTTATAGTTACTAAAATAGAAAGTATTATTTTGGTTTAGTGCATCATCAATCATCATTACTTGTAAGATAGATGCTTGATAAGCAGGTATGTCATGTTGATCTTTTCCATCAATACTTTGAATTAATTCACCAAAGATACCTGCTGTCATATGTTCATATACTGTACCATCAGTTGCTTCCGCACTAATGGTCGTACGACCATACCATCCTGCAGTTCTATAAGGGTCTACTGGTTTAAGAACAATTGGTGGTTCTACAACAACTTTATCATTCAATTTACTATCAATTTTACTACTACTATAACCATCACTTTCGCTACAACCACTCATTAAAAGTGTAATACTCATAAATGAAGAGATAATTATCTGTTTTGTTAACTTATTCATACTTGTTCCTATTTCACTTTTTCTTCAGGGAAGTCTACAGCGAATGAACTACCACTCACGTTTTTATCAGCCATCCAAAAACCAACTCCTGGTTCGATGGTATCACCAAATCCCGGAGTTGATGGATCTTTAGCAATATAATTTCCGGTTACAGTAGGGTTATAAACATAAATAATTTTGTCTGCATTACTACCTATGTTAATGGTATCATCAAGTGGATAATAATTAGTTCCATTATTAATTGAAACAAAGAAATTTCCTGTGTGCACTGTCATAGAAAAAGGAACCCCTAAAAGAAATTTATGCTTTAGTGCAGGGTCTGAACTAATAGATGGTAGATTAAATACACTAGAAAAGCTTCCTCTGATTTCTGAGTGATTGACAGGTGATGACACAGTTGCTTTACTAGGTGCAACCGTTAATTGGTATTCATTTTGTTCAATAATTACATCAGGGTTACTCGTAATAATCCAATACCCTTTTCCCGGTTCCATCGTCTCAGTTGACAACATAGCTATCATACTACCTGGTGTTCCACTATAGTCAGTACCCTGTTTGTACATAACCCAATCTCCAGTATCACCATATACACCTAAAGAGCCAAACAATGCTGTAATATCATTGTTAACACTACACGGCGCAGAGATCGTTTTCCATTGATTCTGTTTCAAACTCCACCTCATAATATTACCACAAAATGAGACTTCACGATATGCCATCGGTACACCAGTATTGTAATCAATCAGAGCATTAGCTATGCTTCCTTCAACCACTCCATCAACATCTTTGTAGTTGTCAACTTGAAGAGGATTTTCTGCCCAACCTACTAACCCATTTTTACCAACATTTGTGCTATTAATGATACAAGTCTTTCCGCCTGGATCAAGCATTCCTTCTTCACAGTCAGATATGCCATCATTATCACTGTCCGTGTCTAGATAATCAGGTCGTCCATCACCATCTTGATCATTAGGGACAATACCTGTCGTTGGGTATTGGTCATTTGTCCCTATGCCAGGATTACTGGTTCTAAAAGTTGGTGGTTGAGTAGAATAGATATGATTACCTACTCCTTGAGCTTCTACATTATCTGCTATCCCATCATTATCACTATCAAGATCAAAGGCATTAATAACACCATCCCCATCAAAATCGTCACTTCCATAGTAGAATGTTAGGTTGCCTTCATGAAAAGTTCCTGTTTGCCAACTTCGATAATCACACATATGTAGTGTCCATATTCCCAAAGTGTTTTCTCCATTAAAGTTAGCTAAAAACACTTCTGGTGAACGTTCTACAGGAGGACGAGAAAAATTTGTATTATCACCTACAATAGAAACTGTAGCGGCATCATCGAATATAACATATACATTATTTTTCCAACCACCTTGTCTATTCATTAAACTAACACTTGTATTTGACGGAGAAATAAGGTCTAAACTTAAATCTCCCCTCCCAGTATGATCAATATCGACAGTAATAATTGCTTTAGAAATAGTCTGACTGTCAGTCACCATAAATGTTCTATCTAAACAAGTCGTAGCACCACCATTATCAGGGATAGTGCCTATTGTAGTATTTAATTCGCTAAAAGATGGTAAACTTGACTCAACCGTATCTAAGATACCATCGTTGTCGTCATCTAAATCAATTTCATCATCAACCCCATCCCCGTCATTATCATTAAGAACTGTAATACTAACAGCATAAGAATGGACACATAATGGATCAATATTTGCGTTATCACCTGCAGCAAGATTCCAATCACCCACAGGATTCAAACCATTCAATGTATTTAAATTACCTCCATTAGGTTGGAATGTTCCGGTTACCGGTGTACTAGAAGGTGTACTTGTCGCAGACTGATCAAAGACTGTTCTAACATCTCCTGTGTCAGTACCTCCAGACCATGTACCACTAGTAGCCAAGATAGTACTTCCAACTGGTCCATCAAGTCTAAAACTTGTTTCATCATGGTATGCCCAACCTGAAGCTGGAGAAGCGCAAGTTCCGTCAGTTTTTCTCCATGTGATTGAAGTTGTTACTTTACTGATAGTTGCACCTAGTGGAAAATCAGTTGAAAGAAAACTTACTGGAGGTAGAGAAGTCCCATAATCACCTACACCATCTATTGATACCGTTGGAGCACTATAAGTCTTAGTTATAGTAAGGGCATGTAATGAAGAGAGTAAAAACATAAAAGCTAAGGGTATTATATGGAGAAGAGGTGTTTTTTTTCTCATTTTCATGCTTACCATCCTTGTCCCGGTCCAGGAGCACTCGGAGGCGGTCCGAAATCTGCTTTTGCATCGGTGGGCCGCGTCAATGTACCCAAAACTATAAGAGTTGGTGCAACATAGACAGCTTTTTTTATAAAAGTACGGCGACTTTCTTGGCTTTTATCTATACTACTTTTGATGTTCTTATAAGTCTTATGGTTATTTTTCATAAACTGCTCGCTTTTAGGGTTTTGTCGACTACTATTATAACATAAACTCAAGGATAGGCATTAATTATCGAGATATTAAGATTAAAAGCATCATACTGACATCTAGAATATATTACTTTTTTGTATTCTCTACAATAGCTTTATAGACTTCAAAGAGACGTTCAATATCCCATGGAACAGTGACTTTGTAGACTACAATAGTGTTTGCCATTTTACTAAAGACCTCAAAACGTTGTTGTTTTAGAAAGTCGAAGTTTATAAAGTTACTCATGTGAAAAGCTTTATATTTAGAGACACCTCGAAGCGTTTCTATATGCACCTCTGCATCTGCCTCTACTTTTTCCAATATATAAACAGCATCAATAGGTTTCGGCTCATGAAGAACATTAGTTGTTTTATACCCCAAAGACTCTGCTTCACGATATGGTCGATGAAAAGGGTAAGACGCAACAGCCATATAGGTATCTTTTTCCTTATAAACACCCAGGGTGTCATCTGAAAGTAGTGTATGCCCTTGTTGTATGAAGAAGTCCGTCAGTGTGGACTTACCACCAAAAGAATCTGCCGAGAAGATGATGGGCTTACCCTTGACTTCGACTGAGCCCACATGCAAGATGCTATAGCGTTCTTCGAGTGTCAACAGCATAGGCAAAATGGTATGAAGCATCCAAAACGCTAAAAGTTGTGGTGTAAAACCCGCATGCGGAAGATACACTATGCGATGTTCCCCCCGCTTCCAAACAATAGAGAGCACACCCTTAACCTCCACACCCCAAGCACACCCCTTCAAACAACGTTCAAACGCTTCTTCTGCACCATAACGTGCATCACGTCCAGAGAGAGGAAGATAGGCTGACTTGACAGCTAGGTTGCTAAAAAGATTAGCGTCGTCACTTTGGGTAATGGTGATGGTCTCTTTTGTAGGATCAAAGATATCGTTTAACGAGGGTTCGTCTTGGAAGTTTATGTTGTAGTTGAAAGCGATCATCTGTTTTACAATCGAATGGGTAGCATAGAAGGTTCTCTACGACAATCTAAAACAGCATAGACATATACTGTTTCTTTGTTTATTTTATAATAGATAGCGAAGGGGAAACGTTTTGCTAAAAGTCTATAGTACCCATCTATTTGCATATGAATCCCAGCATAGATATATAAAGAGTCAATGTCAGCAAAAATAGAGTCTAAGAAGTAGTCACCTAAATGATCTTTTTGCAGATCATAAAAGTCGGATCCAGCTGCAATATCTTTTTCTGCACTGGCTAGAACCTTAATGTTCATGACGTCGTTTTTGTAGTCTCTCTTTCACAGCATTAAGATCAGAAAAGTCTGTCTGACCTGAGTTTACACTCTCTTCTCGCTGGTGAAGTTCATCAAGATGCCATTGAGGAGTGAACGCTTGACTATCGCTCTCTTGTCTCAAACTGTCCCACAACGCTTCAATCATAATAAGTTTATTGGTCACAGTAATATCATCTAACTTGAGTGCTTCTAGCATCGTCTTGTCCTTTAATATCTGTATATTAACATAAAAAGGTTACTCAGCTAAAGTGTCTCGGATCTCTTGGAGGAGTTGGGTCTGTTTTTTGGACTCTTCTAGGCGTTCTCTGTAGCTTAGCATCGTTTCAAGCAGTAGTACCAAGAAAAGACCGAAGATGACGTAGAGTATGGCAAGAAAAAGTGCGGTTGCTGGACCCATAAAAAGAAAAAGTTTGAAGGTGATGACGGCACCGAGGATGATAAACATCCATGATATGCCGAGAAGGAAGCTGACGATTTTGTCGAAGATGCTTCGCTTCATAGAGAGAGCTTAGTGGTCGTCTGCGACTTGAACCGCGCCACCAAGGTAAACGTACGTTAGCATCATGAAGATGAACGCTTGTAGAAGTGCCATAAATGACAGTAGTGCAAATGGGATCATTGGTAGTAACCATGGTGCTAGCATCAAGATTACCATCAAGAACATATCGTCACCCTTTACATTTCCGAAAAGACGGAAAGAGAGAGAGATAATACGTGAGATGTGAGAAACGATCTCGATCGGGAACATCAACCAGTATAACCACCAAACTGGACCAAGAAAGTGCTTGAAGTAAGCGATAACACCGTTACGACGGATACCTTCAAAGTTGTAGTAAACAAACACTACAAGTGCAAGTGCAAGTGTAAAGTCAAGAAATGCAGATGGTGCTTCAAAACCTGGAACAACACCGATGATGTTAGCCACAGCTACAAAAAGACCGATCGTCGCAACAAGTGGCAGATAACGACGTGCGTCTTCACGACCCATTACGTCAGCACCCATAGCAAGTACACCACCAAGGTATGCTTCTAAAAAGTTTTGTGTACCTGTTGGTACAACTTTCATGTTGCTTGTTGCAAGCTTAGCAAGAACGATAACAATACCTGCTGCAAGCAGCATGTGTGTCATATAGATAAAAGCATGATCATGGCTGATCAGACCAAAGAATGTAAATAATTCACCCATTCAGTGTCCCTTTAGTACGAAATATTGGCGCGATTTTACAATGATATTGATTAAAGGGAGATAAGAGAGGGGGATTTTCTTGGAGAAAATAGCGTTAAGTATTAAGATTTAAGCGTTAAGGGAAAAGAGTGTCCGCGAATTACGCTAATTGACGCTAATTTTAAGAGCAGTTTTATTTCATTGAATGTCATCAAAGACTTAATCTGAGATTTAAATACAAAGTGTCATAGATTCAAAATCAAGTTCAGAATGACAAACACTAATTTGCGTTAATTAGCGTAATTAGCGGACAAAAAGCTCTTGCTCTTTACTTAAAGACTCAAACGTCCTGTTTTTCTCTTCGCTACAGCGATATCATTGGCGATCGCTTCTTTTAACAACTCCATTGATTCAAACTTTTGATTAGGTCGGATGAAGTCTACGAAAGAGAGTCTTATCTTTTCAACTTCTTCTACTTCTCCATCTAAGATGTGTGTCTCGACCGCGAAGGAACCATCGGTGCTGACACGATGACCTATGAAGCTTACTGCTGGGTGATAATGCTCTTCATCGTTGAGTCGGGCTGTTGTGACGTAGACACCCTCTTGGGGGAGTAAGAAACCTTTTGCTTCGATGTTGATCGTAGCGAAGAGCTCTTTTTTCCCAAGACCTTGACCTTGGACTTTTCTACCACTAATACTATAGTTGTAACCCAAAAAGCGGTTGGCTCCTTTGATGTCACCTATCTGCAGTTTTGCTCTAATCTTATGTGAGTGGACAGAGTCGTTGTCTACTTTCACCTCATCAACTACCACAACCTCTCCACTAAACAGTGTACGAAGGTCATCAAAGTTGTAACACCTATCTTGTCCAAAATGAAAGTCATAACCGACCACGATCTTTTGAAGTTGTGGGAACTCTGAGAGTAATTTGTCTACAAAGCCTTTAGCATCAAGGTGACGGATGCTTTCAAGATCATAATAAAAGATAGGAAGATCACTATGATGTTCACGCGACTTAGCAGGCGTAAGGTTAGCGTAACCTGTCTCTATGACTAAGATAGCACCTGCATCTCCTGTTCTCTCAAAAAGCTCTTGATGCCCGACGTGCATACCGTCGAAACCACCAATGGCTATGGCTTTAACATTTTTCAAAACAGTAACACTCCTCTATGTTTCCCTCTTTACCACTTAGGGTAGAAGGTTCATGGTGTACAAGGTTCCAGCCTAAAGCCTCTGTCTCGTTTTCAAAATGCTCTTTAGCGGTTTCGATGGCTTTCAGGTCTACTACCACACCGTTACTGTCGCGTTTAACATTTTTACCCACTTCAAACTGTGGTTTAAAAAGTAAGATGATCCACTTTTTACTCAAGGCATCTACTGACGCCAGTATGTGGTGAAGAGAGATAAACGAAACATCACTCGTTATGAGGTCAAACTGGCGTTGACGGGTAAAGTCACGTATGTCCATCTTCTCAAAACTAATGACGCGTTTGTCATTGTTGAGTTTATCATGGAGTTGACCTTGACCGACATCGACACAGGTGACACTGTTAGCACCCTCTTCGAGTAAGACTTGGGTAAAACCACCTGTACTCGCGCCAATGTCTAAAGCGTCTAAGCCTTTGACACTAAAAGGAAGTGAGGGTAAAAAGCCTTTGAGCTTATGCGCACCACGTGAGACATAGATCATCTCGTCGGTTATCTCGACCTTCTCGCCGTTGACTTTAAAAGCAGGCTTGGTAATGGGCTTACCGTTTACACTGACCTTTCGCGCTTTGATGATGGTCTGTGCCTTGGTTCGTGAGTCTACAAAACCCTCTTCGACTAAGTATTGATCTAAACGCATTAAAATTGTACCTCTATGTTGGCATAGGCAGAACCTACTTCCATATAATAACGATCCGTTGTCGTTAAGTTTTGATGATCAAGCGTAAAATAATAGCGACGATATCCAAGGTTGAGTGTCAACCACCGTACTGCTCTAAACCCTACTCCAAGATCGCCACTAATAACACCCGCATTGTCCTCTTGTGCTACAGATGAAAGGTTCTCTTTCCACCACATACCGCCTGCACCAAAGCCAGCATAAAGATCTATGCGTTCACGCCAGAGAGGGTAATGTGCCTTAGCAACAGCCTCAATCATATAGAGATCAGTGGTATCGCCAATGCTGTTTTCGAAGGTATCATAGTAATCGAAGTTTAGTTCCACCGAAAGATACTTGTTTATAAAAGCACCCCCAATAAGATTAACATTATAAGAGGGATCGATCTCTTCACCTAAACGACCATCATCATAAAAG
>JAJRVE010000042.1 GCA_024277445.1 Campylobacterales bacterium | reverse complement strand
TTTTCATCGTTGCATCATCTTGAATTAGTTTCGGTTGGATGCCCTCTTGCCAGACTTGATAGGTTCTGTCGTGTTTATGTGCTTTTTTATAAAAAGAAAGTTGGTCTAATATGGTTATAACGTTCTCTCTTTGAAGAAGTTTTATGAGTTCTTTGGCAGTGTGTGATTTAAACTTCGCCATACTCTTGGCTATGTCATCACTTTGTACGACAAGGTGTAGATGGTTTTCAAGAATAACATAGGCAAAAAGTTTAAGGTTATCAGTTTTTTGTAGATACTTAAGGCTGTCAAGAAGTATAGAGACGCTCTCCTGTCTTGTAAAAAGAGGTATCCAGTGTAAAACAGTACAGGTGATAAAATGAGGTGCTGTTGGTTCGTAGACCTTATATCTGCTTCTGCCCATGGTATGTCCTTTCTTTTATACTACATGGATTATGTGTTAGAAGTGGAGTTTATGGCAGATTGTCATGAGAGTAGTATTTGGTGTATGCATTCCCACGTACAACGTGGGAACGAGAGGGTATAGCGTGGGAATGAGAAGTGTTTTGGAATAAGGCTAACTCTTGCGCTTTTTCTTGTTGAATTGGCGCTTTTTTATGTCTTGTCCTTCTTTCTCAGTGAAAAAGATATCCGTAAAGGCATTGGAGAGTTCTTTGTTGTCTGTAAAGTCGTGCATAGCACTGTAAAAAAGGTTTTTAATAGAAGTTATCTCTTCATCCGTTTTACTTAATGGAGTGTTGTTTATGATGCAGATGGCGAGGTTTTGTGCTGTCTCTTTTGGTAGTGTATCTCTTATGTCAAACCATATGGTACGTAACGCTGGTGTGAGTTCGTCATACTCTAGGCTCTCACTTGTTAAGACCTCTGCTGCATCCATGAGTCGGGAGATAGCAAAACTCAACTCATTAGCGGAGTGAAACATCTTTGTCGGTGCATAGATCGTGTTGACATCTTGGTGCATCTGTTTTAGTTGTTCTACAACTGCATTAAAATGCTTCATTAGTCTAATTCCTTATGGTGATTAAAAAATTATTATACCTCACTCTTCGCTTTATAGTTATGACGGTAAAGTTGAATTGGCCTATTAATGAAGTGTATCTCTCCTATTCAGTTATGCCTAACATGTCTAAGACTTCTGACACTAACACTACAAAAAAACTCAGTAACCTGCATCACGTAGGGCTTTAATCATCCCCGCTTTATAATCTGACTCGCTGAGTGTGTCTAGCCAGCGTTTTAGTTTCTCTACTTTCGCATCAAAACTCTTTTGAATCTTCTTATCATTTTCTAGCGACTCAAGACAGAGCTCATCCATCCAAAAATTTGCCTTGAGGTAGCCTCTGTCAAAACTGCCCTGCTCTTTTTTAAAACGATACGGAGTGGAACAACTGTAAAGTCTAGCGCTTATTTTTTCGATTTTTGCTTGCATGATGGTAGTAGTATAGCTTGGAAAAGAAGAGAGCAGACGATATATAGCAAGGTGCTAAGTTATTACTTCTGTTAGGCTCTTCTTGTCTTTGTCATTTTTTTGGTTGCGATACTCTTTGATAAGTCGATAACTATTGTTCATAATACTTTTACGTTGTTATCTCTCGTGCATGGAACATAGCGGTGTTCGTGTACGAAGTGATCCTAGCTGTATGTTTTATAACAGCCTTGTCTGCCGGCACCTTTTTCTCTTCACAGATCATGAAAATATTTTTGATGGACTCTTTTTCTGCTTCTAGTACACCGTTTAGGTCTGTGTTAATCTTTTCAAACATAATATAGAGCATCTCATAGGTCAGATCGTCTTGCAGAACATGCCCTGCGTTAGCCAATAGTTTTACTACCATTTTGATCTCCTTATAGTTATATTCAAATTGTAGATCGATAAAGTGTGGAAATAGTGTGAAAGCAAGCAAAATATTGTTTCGGTGTTAAGTAACTTTGGCTAAAATCTCACTATTAAATAATCAGGAAATTTTATGTTACGTTTTGCCCCAAGTCCGACCGGTGATATGCACATCGGAAGCCTTCGTGTTGCCCTCTTTAACTACATCGTTGCCAAGCAACGTGGTGAGGAGTTTATGGTTCGTATGGAAGATACGGACAAAGAGCGAAATGTCGAGGGAAAAGAGAAAGAGATCTTAGACATCCTTGGTCTTTTTGGCATGGAGTACAGTAGTGTGCTTCATCAGAGTGAACAGTTACGTTACCACCGTATGATGGCGATCCAACTACTAGGAGACAAAAAGGCATTTAACTGCTTTTGTACACCTGCTGAGTTAGAAGCAAAGCGTGCTGCGGCTGAAAAGGCAGGTACACCTTTTCGTTATGACGACACCTGCTCTCACCTAGCACCAGAACAGATCATTGACAACGAAAACCCCTTTACCATTCGTCTTCATCGTCCTCAAGAGAGCATTGTTCTACATGACCTTGTTAAAGGTGAGATGACATTCACTCCCGATGAGATCGACGCTTTTGTCATCATGAATGCGGTCAAGTTCCCTACTGAAAACTTTGCGCGCGCTGTTGATGACATGATCAGTGATATCTCTGTGGTGGTTCGTGAAGAAGCATTTATGGCTAATACAGCGCAAGAGATCGCTATCCATAAGGCACTAGGCTATGACAAAACGATGGAGTACGCACACATACCTGCGATCCTAAAAGATGAAAGTAACAGTGATCTAGTCTCCGTAAAAAGCCTGCTCGAAGAGGGGTTTTTACCTTCGGCGATCATAAACTACCTTATAGCGCTTGGAAACAACACACACCAAGAGGTCTTTACGCTTCAAGAAGCTATGGAGTGGTTTGAACTCAAAAACCTTTCAAGCTCCCCTGCTCGCTTTGATATGACTGCCTTAAGAAGTATCAACGCACAGCACTTACGTAACCTTGATGACAAAGAGTTGTCACGTTATGTTGGTTTTGCGGATGTTGCCATCGGTC
>JAJRVE010000041.1 GCA_024277445.1 Campylobacterales bacterium | reverse complement strand
GATGTTAGACTTTTGGAGCAGTTTCAATGATCGTTACACGCAGCTGGTTAAACGAGTGGATTAAACTCGTCGATATCTCATCAGAAGAGTTGGCTAAGACCTTTAACAACATCGGTCTTGAAGTCGACAGTGTGACCACATACAATGTCCCTGAAAAGATCGTTTTTGGTAAGGTGACAGCGTGTGAAAAGCACCCTGATGCTGACAAACTAAACATCTGTCAAGTAGACCTTGGCTCAAGCTCTCGTCAGATCGTTTGTGGCGCGGCGAATATTCGTAAAGGCATTACGGTAGCAGTGGCAACACTGGGTGCTAAGATGCCAGGTGGTCTTGAGATCAAGCCAGTGCAACTTCGTGGCGTAGACTCTGAGGGGATGATCTGTTCATCGACTGAGATCGGTCTACCGAAACTTGAAGATGGCATCATGGTGATCGATAGCAGTATTGGTAAGGTGAAGTTGGGTGAAGAACTTCGCAACAACACATACTTTAACGATGACAAGATCGAGATCGAACTTACAGCAAACCGTGGAGACTGTCTAAGTATTCGTGGTGTTGCTCGTGATCTTTGTGCTGCCTTTAACAAGCCACTCAAAAAGATGAAAAGTGAAGACCTTGATCAGACACGTTTAGGGATCGGTCGTCTGTTGCAGTTAGAACAAGAGGATAGTCTTGATGTTGATCTAAGTTATCGTGCCGTTGACCTTAAAGGTCTTGAGTTACCACTAAAGCTTCGCCTTCGTTTAGCACAGATCGACGAAGTACAAGAGAATGATATCGAGGGACTTCTATGGTACGCTACGTACAGCACCGGTGTTGTTCTACGTGCTTATCATTATGGTCCATTTAAAAGTGATGAAGAGAAAAAAGCAGTCATGACCTTAAAGCGTGATGAGAAGGGCTTCGCTTCGATCTATAATGGTGAAAAAGCATCCACAGTAGGTATCTACCAAGAGAAACATTCACGTGTGACTTACCAAGAAGGTGTCGCCTTTATCGAGGCAAGTTATATCCCACCTGAGGTGATCTCTCGCCAGATGTATGAGAACAAGATCGAAAATGGTCCTCATTTTTACCGTACTTCACGTGGTTCAGAACCTGAACTAGACATGGGTGTTAGTTTCTTAATGAACTTGTTGGACATCTACTCTGAAGCATCTATCTATGGTGGAAGTATTGAAGTTCGTAGTAAGTTTCAAGAAAAAGTGATCGGTATCTCTGTTTCTGAGATCAATGCCTTGATCGGTATGGATATCAAAAAAGCGACCATCTCTAAACTCCTTAAAGGCTTAGGCTTTGAACTTTCCAAGTCTAAAGGTGATAGTTTTGTAGTTGAAGTACCACGCTATCGTCATGACATCGTACATAAGCAAGATGTTGTGGAAGAGGTTGTGCGTTTAGTCGGGATCGACAACATAGAGTCTAAGCCTTTAGACTTTAAAGAAGCGTACCGCATTGATGAAGATTATGCTGCGTATACTAAGCGTAAAGTTTACCGTCATCGCGCTGCACAGAGTGGTTTTTATGAAACAGTACACTTTGTGTTTAACGAACGTGCTTTACTTGAGAAGTATGGTTTTGAAACAGTCGTGCCTCAAAAAGAGTTGCTAAACCCTATCGCTGGAACACTTGACACACTACGTTCAACGATGATGCTTGGACTTGTTCAGGCTGCTTCTCAAAATGTTAAAGTAGGGCGTAAGGCTGTTAAGCTGTTTGAGTCTGGTTCTGTGTTTGACAGTGAGCGTAATGAACGTGTTCGTTTTGCGTTTATGAGTTCAGGTCATGATGAAAATGACAAGATGCGTAATGGTGGAAAACCTGCCAATGTTGACTTCGCTGGTTTTGTACAGCGTATTTCTGATGTTATAGGTGACATCACGCTACGTGAAAAGGAGCCAACACACAAGTTTGCGCATCCTTACCAAGTAGCAGAGGTGATACAAAACGAGCAAGTGATCGGTGAACTCTTTAAGTTACATCCATCGGTTGCTGAAGATTTTGATCTTGATGACACCTATCTGTGTGAAGTTGACTTTACGCCATTAGCGTACAGCATCAAAGATGCAAAGAGTTACTCAAAGTATCAAGCCTCTTTTAGAGATCTAAGTGTGGTCATGCCTTCAAGCATGAACTATGCTGAGATTGAAAAAGTAATCGATGCTAACAAAAGTGCAGAGATCATCCGTTTCTATCCTGTTGATCGTTACAGTGATGAAAAGCTGGGTGACAACATTAGTTTGAGTCTTCGTTTTGTGCTTCAGTCAGAAGCAAAGACACTTGAAGAAGATGACATCACTTCTGCAATGAGCTCAGTGTTAAGTGCGCTTGAGACAGAACTAGGTTTGACACTACGATGAGTTCAGTAAAGGTCGCGCCTCGCTTAAGTGCTTTTAGTTTTAAGACTGCTGCTATCGCGGCCGATAAGTCTATCTCTCACCGTTGTGCGATGTTCGCTATGCTCGCTAAGGGCGAGAGTGTTGTTGAGAACTTCTTACGTGCAGAAGACACGATGAACTCGCTACGTATTGTCGAGAAGCTTGGTGCAACAGTTGTGGATGATGGTAATGTTATTCGTATCTCATCTGAGGGTATTCAAGAGAGCGATGACATCTTGGACTGTGGAAACTCTGGAACGGGAATGCGTCTTTTCTGTGGTCTTTTGGCTTCGGCTCAAGGGCACTTCATCTTAACGGGTGATGAGTACTTAAAACGTCGTCCGATGAAACGTGTAACCTCTCCACTTCGTAGTATTGGTGCGAAGCTAGATGGTCGTCATGAGGGTGACCTTGCGCCACTTAGTATTCGTGGCGCTTCACTTAAAGCCTATGATTATGAGAGTAAGATCGCTTCTGCGCAAGTCAAGTCTGCCATGATTTTAGCCGCGTTGAGAGCAGATGGTACCTGTACTTACAAAGAGCCTGAGCTTAGCCGTGATCATACGGAACGTATGTTAAAAGGTATGGGTGCTGAGATCAGTGTCGAAGGTCTGACGACGACGATCAAACCGATGACAAAACTGTTGTCACCACTCACGATACGTGTACCGGCAGACCCTTCGTCCGCTTTTTTCTTCGCGGTGGCTGCTGCGATCACACCGGGTGCAGAAGTTGTTTTAGAAGGTGTTACTTTCAACCCAACACGGATTGAAGCGTTTAAAGCCTTAGAGCGCATGGGTGCCAACATAAGCTATGATCTTAAAGATAATGTTTATGAGCCTATCGGTGACATTACGATCAAACATGCACCACTTAAAGCGATCACGGTTGATGATAAGATTTCTTGGTTGATTGATGAACTTCCAGTACTTTCGATCGCGATGGCCTGTGCTGAGGGTAGAAGTGTTGTGACTAATGCAGAAGAGTTACGGGTTAAAGAGAGCGATCGTATTAGTACGGTTGTGGACAATTTAAAAGCCTGTGGTATCGAGGTCGAAGAGTTTGAAGATGGTTACGTGATTACTGGTGGTACTTTGACTCCCGCTAAGGTCGATAGTTTTGGTGATCACCGTATTGCGATGAGTTTTATCATCGCGGGTCTTCGCTGTGGTATGGAAGTGAGTGATCTTGAGTGTATTAACACTTCGTTCCCTAACTTTTTTGAACTACTTTCAAGCATTACGGAGATTGATTATGAAGATTAAACTCGCTGAGAACTATGGTTTCTGTTTTGGTGTGAAACGTGCGATTAAGATTGCTGAAGAGAACACCAACTCAGCCACCTATGGTCCACTAATCCATAACAACAAAGAGATAGCCCGTCTGAATACGGACTTTAAAGTAGCATTGACGGAAGACCTTTCTGACTTTAAAACAGGGGACAAAGCGGTTATTCGTACCCATGGTATCCCTAAAGATGAGTTGGCTGAACTTTATGAGCGTAAGGTTGATGTTGTTGATGCGACTTGTCCTTATGTGACTAAGCCTCAGCAGATCTGTGAAGAGATGAGTAAAGCGGGTTATGACATCGTTATCTTTGGTGATGAAAAGCATCCAGAAATAAAGGGTGTAAAAAGCTACGCTACACATGGTGCACATGTTGTGACTTGTGTGGAAGATCTTGAAGGTCTAAAACTCAAAGAGCAGATCGCGGTTGTTGCGCAGACGACACGTAAAGTAGAAGACTATATGGCTGTATGTAACTACTTGATACCACGTCATAAAGAGGTACGTGTTTTTAACACGATCTGTAATGCTACTTTTGAGAACCAGGATGCGGTGCGTAAGCTTTCTAAAGAGGCTGATGTGATGATTATCATTGGTGGGATGAACTCTTCTAACACGAAGCAACTTCAAAGTATTGCTCTTGAAGATTTGCATAAAGACTCTTACCATATAGAAGGAGCTGATGATTTGGATGCTTCTTGGTTTGTGGGTAAGGAACTTTGTGGGATTAGTGCAGGGGCTTCTACTCCGGACTGGATTATTCAAGAGGTTATTGATGGTATCGAGGCTATGACCAAATAGCCTTTTGGTTTAGTAACCTTTATACTTTATTGACTTACTGTAGAAATTAACTTTATCTCGTCGTTCTTTCCTTTTTACGATGCGGAATTTTACGATAAGCCATTTAGTGGCTTCCTGTATGGAGCTTTAGCTCTGTAAGTTTCGCCCTGTACGGCGCTTTAGCGCTGTGTGGCACTGCCCAAAAACGAAACCAAAAAGGCGCCTCTAACGGCTTTCCCTAAAGGGATTTCCTTTGGTCACGCTTCGCTAGCTCGCGACTTCCTTCACTACACTCTTTGCGTTCCTAAAAATGACAAACTCGCTTTCAGCTCAAACAGTGTCATTTTCTTTACGGAACTTCATT
>JAJRVE010000040.1 GCA_024277445.1 Campylobacterales bacterium | reverse complement strand
GGACCACCAAGTACGATGGTCGCATCTGGACGGATCTTTTTGAGTATCTCAATGAGTTGATGGACTTCACTCGCATTCCAGATATAGACAGAGATACCGATGATGCTAGGTTCTTCATTTAAGATCTCTTCGGCAATGCTCTGGATGTTCTCATTGATGGTAAACTCTAAGATCGTTGTCTGCTCTTGTAACTCTTGCATGTTGGCATAGAGATAGCGCAAGGCTATCGCAGTGTGGGTGTAGCGGGAGTTTAACGTGGTCAGAACAACTTGCAAGTGATTACTGCGCTTTTGTATGACGTGTTAGGTTGTTTTTGTAGAGGTAACTGGCACTTTGGTAGTAGGTGATAGCACGATCAATATCAGCACTGTTTTTAGGAACCTCTTTGTAGACTACATCGGTACGCTCAAGTTTTACAACCTCTAAAGAGACAACACTTTCATCCGGGGAAAGAATGGTGAGGTGATTTTTACGGTAGAGCCCAAGTTTTTGATAATTTCCAATAAAAGCACGTTCGTTAAAATCATTGGCCAAAATATCGTTACCGTAAAATTTCCCTTTATAGTTCCAGTTCATTAATGACATAACGGTGGGCATTAAGTCGATCTGTGAAGAGAGTTTAGAGATGGTCTGTGGCTTAAGGAGCTTTGGTGCATAGATAAAAGCTGGAATGATATAACGAAAGAGAGGGAGTGCAACTTCGCCTGAACTACCACCGTTATGATCAGCCACAAAAATAAAGAGTGTGTTGTCAAACCAAGGCTTTTTCTTTGCATCATCAAGGAACTTTCCAATGGCATAGTCTGTATAGTTAACACCACTGTCTCGTCCTTCGAGTTCAGGCTGTGTCATATGCTCTTTAGGAAAGGTGTATGGACGGTGGTTTGAGGTGGTCATAATAAAGTTGAAAAAAGGTTTATTGGCTTCATATGATTTGTCCGCTTCTTTTAGTGTTTTATTAAAGAGGTCTTCATCGCAGACACCCCATACGTTGTCAAAAGTGATCTCATGGGCATCAAAGTTATTGTGGTCAACAATGTTAAATCCGTTGTGTGAAAAGAACTCATTCATGTTGTCAAAGTAACCATGTCCGCCATAGATAAATTTGTTTTCATAGCCCTTCTCTTCAAAAGTAAAACCGACTGAAGAGAGGTTATGGTTATTAGGACGTTTAACAATACTACGCCCTGGAGTAGGCGGGATAGAGAGTGTTACCGCTTCCATACCGCGAACAGTACGTGTTCCTGTCGCATAAAGTTTATCAAAGAAGAGAGATTGTTGTGTAAGTTTATCCATTTCAGGTGTCAAGTTTTGTGTATTACCATAGGTATTCATGTAAGCAGCACTCATACTTTCTATCATTACTAACATCACGTTGTAGTGTTTTTCTTCACCTGTATGACTGTAATGACGAGTAATATCATTAATATCATCACTAACAAAGTTTATCTCTTGCGTAGTCTGAAGCTTTCGCAAGGTAGTCAAGACCTCTTTTATGTCATGACTCTTGTAAAAGTCATCATAATCAAGAGAATTGTTTCTGAAAGCTGAAAATAGCGAGTAAAGTCCATTTTTGGAGAGTTCTGCATTAAACTTGTTGTTTGAGACAGAGGTAAGACTCTGTTGGTCCAGCAGAAAAAACGAAAGGAGTGGGATGAATAATAAAAGAGCACCCTCTTTGAGACGGGATACAAACCCTTTTTCATCACTGAATGTCGTATGAAGAACCATTGTCTTTTTGACGTAAAATGTAAAGATAGCAAGTGTTAGTAATAAGACAATAAGTAGTAGTAATGGTACAGGATAAGACTCAAGAATATTGTTAATCACTTCAGTTGTGTATATGAGATAATCAACGGCAATAAAGTTAAAACGTTTGCCAAACTCTTCCCAGAAGAACCACTCGCTAAAGCCGTTGAAAACGATGGCAAAGATAAATCCAAAAAAGATTGCAATGGTCATCTTCCGGTGCCATGGTGCGTTGAAGATCTTGTTAGGCACTAAGATAAGGTAGATAACAAAAGGGATGACATAGTAACTTACAGCAACAAAGTCATAAAAGAGGCCAATCCCATAGATCTTTACTAGGTCAAGCAGTCCCAAAGAGACATGCGAATACGAGTAGGTAAGTAAGATGGTTCGCGAAACGAAAGAGACGACAATAAAGGTGGCCATAAAAAGGTAGATGAGGTTAAAACGGTTTGATTTTGTAAAAAACAAGCGGAGTCCTAATACTAAAATATAAACGCGATTATAGCGTATGAAAGTAAAGTCCCAATATAGGGGAAGTTAAGACAACTGCTTCCATAAAGTGGTACTTTTTGTTTGCAAATAACAGCCGAAATTAACCTCAAAAGAGTACAATTACCTACTTATATACTCCCTAGGATTCTCATGAGCGTACAACAGTTTACTCACCTTCATCTCCATACCGAATACTCCCTTCTTGACGGAGCAAATAAGATCTCAAACCTTGTAGAGAGGGTAAAAGAGTTAGGGATGACCTCAGTTGCGATGACGGATCATGGAAATATGTTTGGGGCCATCGACTTTTGGCACCAGATGACAGATGCGGGGATCAAGCCGATTATCGGGATGGAAGGCTACATCCATAATGGTGAAGACATTGGTGACAGAACAACAAAACAGCGTTTTCATGTCTGTCTATATGCTAAGAACCAAAAGGGCTATGAGAACCTGATGTATCTGAGTTCAAAAGCCTATATTGATGGTTTTTACTACTTTCCACGTATTAACAAAAAAGAGTTACGAGAACATTCAGAAGGGCTTATCTGTTCATCTGCTTGTCTCCAAGGTGAGGTGAACTGGCACTTAAACATGCAGAACCAACGTAATGTGCGTAATGGTGCCGAAGGCTATGAAGGAGCAAAGCGTGTTGCATTGGAATACAAAGAGATCTTTGGTGATGACTTTTACTTAGAGTTAATGCGTCATGGTATTGGTGATCAGCTTTTTATTGATGAGCAGGTTCTAAAACTTTCTCGTGAGACCGATATTAAGATTGTCGCAACGAACGACACCCACTACACATTCCCTGGAGATGCTGAGTATCATGAGGCCTTTATGTGTATCGGGATGAATAAGCTCTATGACGATCCTAACCGTATGCGTCACTCAGTGCATGAGTTTTACCTCAAGTCACCTGAACAGATGGCCCGTCTTTTTGCTGACATCCCCGAAGCACTTGAACACACCCAAGAGATTGTTGACAAGTGTGTGCTTGAACTTCAACTCGGAGACCCCATCCCACCTAACTTCAAGTTTACACCAGAATATGCGCATGAAGAGGGCTTAGACATTGATTTTGAGGATGATGCTCCGTTAGATGAAGATGCGGACAAAGAGACACAGAAGAAGTGGTTTGGTGCTGCGGACAAAAACGATGCTGCTTACTTCGTTCATCGTTGTGAAGTTGGCTTGGTCGATCGTTTGAAGCATGTACCTGAAGAACGTCATGATGAGTATAGAGAACGTTTGGTCTATGAGATGGACATCATTAACTCCATGAAGTTCCCGGGCTATATGCTGATCGTTTGGGACTTCGTCAAGGTAGCCAAAGAGATGGGTGTTGCGGTTGGGCCGGGACGTGGTTCGGCGGCAGGTTCACTGGTCGCTTATGCTCTCGACATTACCGACATCGACCCCATGAAGTATGACCTACTGTTTGAGCGTTTTCTAAACCCTGAACGTGTATCGATGCCCGATATCGATATGGACTTTATGCAAGCGCGTCGTGGTGAAGTGATCGACTATGTGGTTGAGAAGTATGGCCGTAACCAGGTCGCGCAGATCATCACATTTGGTTCACTCTTGGCAAAAGGGGTAATCCGTGACGTTTCTCGTGTGCTTGACGTACCCCTTTCCCAAGCAGACAAGATGGCGAAACTTATCCCCGATGAGTTGGGTATTACACTTAACGGTAAAGGTAAAGAGGGAACAGATAGCTTTAAAGAGGGCGCCTTTCAAAAAGAGCCGAAGATCCGTGAACTGGTGGCGACAGACCCACAGGCCTCTCGTGTATGGGAGTACTCTAAAAAGCTTGAAGGGCTTAAACGTAATGCAGGTATGCACGCAGCAGGCGTGGTGATCTCTAATGAAGAACTTTGGTATAAGACTCCGATCTATAAGCCATCGGGTGAGACAACCTTTGTAACGCAGTACTCACTAAATTACCTTGAAGATGTGGACCTTATTAAGTTTGACTTCTTGGGTCTTAAGACCCTTGACGTTATCGATGCGGCAGTAAAACTGGTCAAGAAGCGTTATGACGTAGATGTAGACTGGCACACCATCGATGAAAATGATAAAAAAGTATATGAGGTCATTCAGTCGGGTGATACCGTAGGTATGTTCCAGATAGAGAGTTCGGGGATGCAAGACTTGAACAAACGTCTGAAACCCGACAACTTTGAAGACCTTATTGCGGTCTTGGCACTCTATAGACCAGGACCAATGGAGTCAGGGATGCTTGATGATTTCATCGAGCGTAAGCACGGGCGTAAAAAGATTTTCTACCCCTTTGAAGAGGTGAGTTTTGACTTACTTGCGGACACACTCGGGCCAACCTATGGGATGATCGTCTATCAAGAACAAGTTATGCAGATCGTTCAGATCATTGGTGGTATGACCCTTGGTGGTGCGGACATTGTACGTCGTGCGATGGGTAAGAAAAAAGTTGATGTTATGGAGAAGTATAACCGTCTCTTCTCTGAGGGTGCACAAAAGCTAGGGCTTGACTACAATATGGCGAGTGAGCTCTTTAAGCTCATCGAGAAGTTTGCGGGCTACGGTTTTAACAAGTCTCACTCTGCAGCGTATGCGATGGTTACCTTCCAGACAGCATGGTTAAAGACCTACTATCCACAAGAGTTTATGGCAGCACTCTTAACCTCAGAACGTGATAACACGGATAAGATCGTCAAGTATATTGATGAGGTTAAGCGTATGGGGATCGAACTTTCACCGCCAGACATCAACCACTCACAGCTTGAGTTCTCTGCTATCGAAAAAGATGGACGTGATGTTATTTTGTTTGGTTTAGGTGCGATTAAAGGAGTGGGTTCGGCTGCAGTTGAGTCCATACTAGAAGTACGTGAAGATGGTGAGTTTACCTCGATGCAAGATTTTATTAACCGTATAGAACCACAAAAGGTTAACAAGCGGGTATTTGAATCGGTCACGAAGTCGGGAGGGTTTGACTCCTTCGGTCTTTCACGTCGCGCTATTCTTGACCAGATGGAACTCATCATCCAAAAGGCAAAAGATGCTTCTCAGGCGAAGAAAAATGCGGTGGGAAGTCTCTTTGGGGATGATACGGACATCTCAACAGTCGAGTTAACGCTAAAAGACGAAGCTGAGTTTGGACTTAAAGAGATTTTGAACTTTGAAAAAGACACGCTTGGCTTCTATGTCTCGGGTCATCCACTTGATGATTTTAGAGAACGTATGGATGAACTTGACTATACACTTTCATCGGACATTGAAAACATTACCGATGGCTCAACGGCTATTTTCATCGGCAAGGTCGAAGAGATCCAAAAGAAGATCTCGAAAAAGGGTAATCAGTTTGGTATCTTGAACCTGATGGACTTTCACGGAAATATAGAGATGATGCTCTTTAGTGACAAGTTAGAGCAGTTAGAACAGATGGATCTTGATGAACCGGTCGCCTTTAAAGTCAAGGTGACACACACAGAGATGTTTACACGTATCAGTGTTGTGAAGATTTTTACCCTTGACACGGTTAAAAGAGAGGCTAAAAAGGTCGTCACCAAAATCGTAGAGAAGCGACCAGAGATGTTGAAAATCCGTCTGCGTATGGACAAAAGTACCGAACTGCTTGAAGAGTTGTATCGTTTAGTCAGACGTTATCCGGGTAACCGTCCACTTCAGTTGAACATCGTCTCTAAGCTTCAAAACGTGGTGATTGACTCAGCAATACGGGTTGATAGTAAGGTTATTGAAGAGTTGGCGAATTTTGATGCCATCGATGTAGCGTAAAGGGGAGACAAATGAATATAGATGACTTTAACACAGGGCTACTTGGTTTTTTAGACGCCTCACCAACGCCCTTTCATGCGACGCGAAATATGGCGATGATGTGTGAGAACGCTGGCTTTACGAAGCTTGATGAGACTGCGACGTGGTCTCTAGAAGTAGGGCAGAAGTATTATGTGACCCGTAATGATTCGTCTATCGTTGCTTTTACTTACCCTGGAAGTGATGATTATGTCATG
>JAJRVE010000039.1 GCA_024277445.1 Campylobacterales bacterium | reverse complement strand
TGTTTATATCTATCTATTAAAAATGATGTGCTTTGCAGTAGTTCTTATAACTGCCACGTTTTGCTTGTGCAAATATATGCAGTGGTGTTCTGTTTTTAGCGGCTAGACGTATGAGCTTTTTTCGTTGGCGTGGACTAAAGCCTACCAACATCTCATACTCTTCACCACTGCAAAAAATCTTTTTGTTGATTGCTTTTATAATATGGAATCCTACCCTATTTAAGCTATGAAGCCGCTCAAGGTCACTACCTAATCCATCTGATATATCCATACCAACACGCAAAGCTCGACTTGCATCATGTATGAAATCTTCACGCAGATCAATCTGAACAAACTTCGACTTTTGATGCACTTTTCCGCCACTAAGCAGGTAACGCAGGTCTCTAGCACTTTTACCAAGTTCACCCGTATAAGCCAACAGATCCCCACGTTTAAGTCGGTCACGTCTAAGGGGGTTTGTACTCGTTGAGATGATCGTTATGGAGATATCGAGCTTAGCGTTAGAGACCGTGTCACCACCAATGATCTCAACACCAAACTGATCTGCCGCACGTTTAAAGCCTTGGTGTAGCTCTTTAAGGTCATGTAAGGAGAAACTAGAGGGGATGGCAACACTCAAAAGAGCGTACTGTGCTTTAGCATTCATCGCCACCGCATCTGAGATGTTGATCAACATCGCCTTATATGCGATCTGACTCAGACTCATCCATGAACGTTTGAAATGTACATTTTCACAAAAGGCGTCACTGCTATAGATGGTTGAGCCTATGATGGCACCATCATCACCAATGTGCTTTGTATCTTTGCTAAAGAGTTTGATAAAGTAACTTTCTACGTTCACGGTGCTTCTTTTTTCCTGTATTTTATCTAAATCTCAAATGAAAGGTATTGGGTTATCATCTATTTAAGCGTTGAGACTGCTTAATACTGTATCTTTTGAGTATGGTCTCTTCAACTGCTTGAGCTTTTTCTCTATTTATCGCGATCATCACACCTTCTTCATCTTCAAGCACTAAGTACTTGCCTTTAAAGTTACGGATAATCTCGATGAACTCCTTAAAATCTCTGTACTTTTTATGGTTGACCTTGTCAACGGTCCAGAGTGAGAAGGTGTGATCACCTTGGTTGATCTCTGCCGGTAGAACTTTTAGCAGTATTACTACCTCATCGCGTTCATCGGTTGCCCACTGACTGGCTAACTCTCGTAAAGCAGTCAGAGATGAGCTTGAACGCATAAGACGGTTACGCGTTAGCGGTGCAAAGACATACCCACCATAGATGAAGTAGCTTGGCATTACATCATACGCCACGGTATCAACAAGCAGATGATCATCTGCCACATGGTTGAGTTTAACCTTCACCTTACTTTTACGTCCATCACGAAGTATCCCCAGTGTAACAGTCTCGCCTATCTGTTTTTTATCGACGTAGTATTTAAAAGAGGTGTATTGATGATGACGAAACTCTACCGTGCCATCATTTTCGATGGTGTTGCCATCGATGCTAATGAGCACATCTCCTTTTTTTAACGTCTTAAAGGCGGGAGAGCGTTCAGAAATATCGATCACTAAAACACCAGTGGTCTCTTTGTCCATCTTGTAAACACTGCGTAAAGCTCGACTACGTAACATCTCGGTGGTGATGCCTAGATGAGGAAACCCATCATAGTGACCATCTTTCACATCCGCTAAGAAGTGTTTAACCACCTCAACAGGAACTAAGTAACCAATGCTCTGTGCCTTAGGGATCTGCTGCATAACCACACCAACGATCTTGCCATCACTAATAGCCGGACCACCACTGCTTCCAGGATTAATCGCCGCGTCCACTTGAATGGCCATGAAGATCTCTTTAGAGTGCACATAACGGGTATGCTCCACACGAGAGACAACACCCGTACTGACACTTAGACTTGTTCCCCCTGTAGGAAACCCATACACGGTGACTTTTTGCTGTATGGAAGGTAAGCCATCAAACTCGAGTGGGGTCACACCCTCAAAGAAACTGCTATCTTTAACCTTCAACAAGGCGAGGTCTGCTTGATGGGAGACAAACTCTACTTCAGCCTCATAACGCTTCGTCTTACCATAACGCTTTACCTCTATAAAGGTCTCATTAGCAACCACGTGGGCATTGGTCAAGATGCGATGACCAGCGATAATGGCACCCGAGGCATGTGAGCGGCGTGTCGTACTGTTCCAAGGGGTAACATAGTCAGGTGTTTTAGAGACCGTAAAGATCTTAACTATGGACTCTTCTATCGGTTCACCTGCAAAGAGGCTTAGACTCAATACCATCATGACTATAGCATACGATAAACTTCTCATCTTGCCTCCTTCTTACTCTCTAATGTTAACGAACTACTTCATCCATGCTTTAGCATCATCAAGATCTTTATAGTCAAAACTAGCGATCTCTGCGTTCACAAAATGGTTCGCTATTTTGGCGGTAAAGTCTAAGATGGTGGCATCCGAGACAAGCGCTACTTTTTCTATGTGTCTATGGTGATTGTTCACAAAACGTATGTGTGTCAGCAAGGCTGAAAAGTCATTCCATCCTGGAAAAGACTCGGTATAGATAATGAGCCCTTTTATCTTTCCATGTTCTGCTATATACGGGTCTACCATCTCTGCTAGTTTTGCGAAGTCATCACTGTGAAGTGTCTCTGTCGGTGAGAGTACCGCTATGGCACTCTTCTCATCAAAATCTACATTTACCATTACTGTTCCTTTAGTTTTCTGTTCATCTCATCTAGTCGTTCCGGCGTGCCAATGTCACGCCAACTCCCACCATAATGTTCTCCGCTAACTTTACCTAAATCCATCGTTTCACGCAAGAGAGGTGCAAGGGGTGCACTTCCATAAGGCTGATCTTTAAAAAGCTTAGGGTTGTAATAACCTATCCCGGAAAAGGTCAACTTCTCGGCTCCATCACGCTTAACTTCTCCATCGACTAAGGCAAAATCACCATCTACATTATGTTCAGGGTTATCAACCAAGATGAGATGGGCTAGCTTGTCGTTTAAACTAAGATTCACATCAAAAGCATAATCACACCAGACATCGCCATTAACCACTAAAAAAGGTTCATCCCCTAAAAGAGGCAAAGCTTTTACAATGCCACCAAGACTCTCTAAAGCACCCTCTTCTTGTTCATCAGAGTAAGTGATCTTAACACCCCATTTTGAACCATCACCTAAGGCTTCAGGGATCATATGCCCAAGATGTGCGATGTTGATGATAATCTCACTAAAGCCTGCTGCTGCTAGCTTCTCTATGTGGTAGACGATCAAAGGCTTACTCGCTACTTCCAACAAGGGTTTGGGGGTATGATCGGTCAAAGGACGCATACGCTCACCTAACCCCGCAGCAAGAATCATCGCTTTCATGGAAGTTCCACTCGCGAAAGTATCTTAGCTAAGGCCTTCGTCTTCTTATACTTGGAGAGAACATCTAAGGTGTATTTGAGTGTCAGCGGCAGATCTTTAAGATAACCATCTTTACCATCGCGCAAATAGAGACGGGCAAAGATACCCAATACCTTAATGTGACGCTGCAAGCCCATAAAGTCAAACCAACGCATAAAGGTTTCATCATCAACATCTGGTGCGTTGATATCTCTAAAGGCTAGTACCAACTGCTCGACTAAAGGCTTGGGTAGTTCTATGTAAAGGTCACGTAGTAGCGAGACCAAGTCATAAGTCAAAGCACCATTCATAGCATCTTGATAATCGATGATCCCTAGTTGTCCATCTTCACGGACCATGATGTTACGCGAATGAAAGTCACGATGCACAAAGTAGCCTTGAGGTTGTTTCAACACTTCATCTGCGATATAGTCTAAGGTCTCACTGATGACCTGTTCATCCTCTTCACTTAATGCTAACGAAACATACTGCTCTAAAAACCACTCTTGCATTAGGTCCATCTCAAATAGCAAGAAGGCTTTGTCATACAGAGGCAGTCCCGAGGTCTCAGCTTGTTGCATCTTCAAGATCTCTTCTAAGGCTTGTGAATAGAGGTGTAAGTAGTTAGACTCTTGTAGTGTGTCTAATAGCTGTAGATGCCCTAAGTCTTCTAAGATCAGAAGTCCCTCTTGCTCATTTCTCTCTAAGATGCGTGGTGCATGTACACCGACCGCCAAAAGACGCTCTGTCACATCGATAAAGGGTGCTAACGACTCTTTTTCCAGCGAAGCGTCCATTAAGATAACCGTTTGGTCTCCTTTTTTCAGACGAAAATAGCGTCTAAAACTAGCGTCCGCAGAGGCCACCTCAATAGTAAACATCTTAAATATTGTTGTCCCTAACCAATCAGTTATCTTTTGCATATATACTCCCTAACACGCCATTACGTCTAGCGCCTGTCACGCTGCTCAATGCAACCTCTTCACGGTGAACACGTTTATACGCCAACCACGCAAAGATCATCGCTTCCATCTGCTCACTACTAACACCAAGTGCATCTGTACTCTGTACCTCTACTTCAGGATCTGCTTGACGTAACTGTTCCATAAGGTAGTTGTTATGTACCCCACCGCCGCACACAAGGAGTTCTTCTACCCCATAGCGTTTCACTTCACGCACAATGCTTTCAACCGTCAGTGCCAACAAGGTCGCCTGAACATTTTCTGAAGAGACCGCACGATGACCCCGCAATATCTTCCCTAACCATAAGATGTTAAAAAGCTCTCGTCCTGTGCTTTTAGGTGCCTTTTTAGCAAAGTATGGCTCCTCCAGCAGTGTTTCTAACAGTGCTTCGTCGACCTTTCCTGCTTTTGCCCAGGTACCATCCTTGTCAAAAGCAACCTCTTGATGTTTATGTACCCATAAGTCCATCAGGGCATTGCCCGGACCGGTGTCAAAACCAGTAAGTTCATCACCTAAAACAGAGAGGTTTGCCATCCCGCCAATGTTAAGTACACCAATACGCTTAGCTCTGTCATGAAACAAGAACTGATGAAAAACAGGGGCAAAAGGAGCACCCTGCCCACCAAGGGCTAAGTCTTTACTTCTAAAGTCACTGACAACATCTATCCCTGTTTTAGCGGCGATTAGACTTGCATCACCGAACTGCAGAGAGAAAGGAAACTCACCATCAGGATTATGCCAAAGTGTCTGACCATGTGAACCGATAGCCTTGATGGCATTGGGTTTTATCTTCTCTTTTTTAAGCAGTGCATTGACAGCGTTGGAAAAGACTAGACCCAAACGATGATGTAGCTCACCGACTTGTTTTAAGGTCGTCTTACCATTGATCATCATCAAGATCTCTTCTTTTAGTTTTGCCTCGAAAGGGTACTCTAACGAAGCCACCAACTTACAACGGTTGGCATCAACAGTACAGAGCGCGACATCAACTCCATCCATACTTGTACCGGACATTAGCCCGATGTAACGCTCTGTTAAACGTAGTGTTGGTTTTTTCTGCACTGTTTTCTCATTTTTCATGGGGTGTTCCTAACTGTGTGATGACGAATGCCACCAAGGTACCAATAACGATCTGCCAAGCAAATCCAAGGTTATAGTCTACGAAATATCCAAGGATATAAGGCTGTAAAAAGAGCACCGTTACAAAACCACCGACTAAGGCAAAAAGTACACTCTTCTCATTTCCACGTTTTGTAAAGATGGCCGAGAAGTAAACACCGAGTAGTCCTGAGTAAGCAAAGGCCATCACACCCAGGGCAAAACTTAGTAGTGAAACCTCACTGTAACGTTGCCAAAAGTAGCTCAGCATCGCCATGATGGCTAAGAGCAGTGCAAAAACAAGTACACCTACTCTCGCTGCTTTGACAAAGTGGTATTCACTCACCTCACCTTGCTTTTGTTTCCATGGCTTATAAAGATCTTCTATGGCCACAGAGGACATAGCCCCCAAGACTGAGTTCGTACTAGAAAGTGCTGCGGCTATCGCACCCACCGTCACCAAACCACGCAGACCTTCGGGCATCTCATGTAAAATATAGTACATGAGTATGGTGATTTTTTCACCTGCGAACTGCTGTTCTACACCGCCTGTCATCGTTGAGAACTCAGGATGGTTGTAAAAGAGGTAGAGAAGCAGACCGATAAACAAAAAGATGAGCACAACCGGTATAGTCATCAGTACCGAGATGATGATGGCACGCTCACCCTCTTTTTTGTCACGACACGAGAGCACACGCTGAGTCATGTCTTGGTCAAGTCCATAAGCCGCAATGTTGAGTAGAAACCAACCCGTAAGTAGACCCCAAACATTAAAGTTGTTTGCTGAAGAGAAGTCCCAAGTAAAGTTAAAAAGTTGTAGTTTATTTTCTTCTAAAAGTGTTGTGTAGATAGTACTAAAATCCGTGTTCAAGGACATATAGAGATAGAACAGAACAACTAAGGCAGCCGTAATGTAGGTAACTGCCTGAATGATGTCACTATAGATAACCGACTTCACACCACCAAAATAGGTATAGGCCAAAGCCCCTAAAACCAAAATAGTAATCGCAATGCCCACATGGGGTGCAGCAATATCCATAAACAAGATCATCGAAATAGCCAATGCACCGATATAAAGACGCGCACCACTCGCAAAAAGCCGACCGATCAGAAACATGATCCCTGCATTTTTCTTAGCCGAAGCACCATAACGTACCTCTAAAAGCTCATACACCGTAACCGCATTAATGGCGTAAAAACGAGGTATCAAGACCTTGGCAACAAAGAGCACCCCTAAAAAAGCAGAGAGATAAAAACCAAGAAAGGTAAGGTCATGTTTGTAAGCAAACTCAGGTCCACCTAAGAAGGTGGCTGCTGACTGTGTTGTAGCAAGAACAGAGATCGCCACTGCCCACATCGCAACAGCATTACCACCCACAAAGTAGTCACGAGAGTTCTCGATCTTGGTTTGAGAAAACCAGATAGAAGTAAGAACTAAAACAACAAAATAAGCACCAAAAATTATCCAGTCAATCGTGGCAAAACTTGAATGCATCTCACTCCCTAAAATATGATAGTTTATTTTATCGCAACAATCTTATGGAGAGCATCATATGAAGGAACAGCCTTGAATTGAGCTGACATTTTGTCAGCTCTTTACGTTAAGGGTATCGCTAAAATCCTAGTCAGCCGCAGAGGGAAGAAAAAGAGATGAAGTCGAAAAGAACTTTTCTTGAGTCATGGGACTGTAAATTATTAGTTTCTTAGAACTTGTTATAGTTCTTGTAGCTTTTTTCTTAGAAGAGCATTTATAAGTGTCTGATATGGCACCTTTTGCTCACTTGCAAGTTTTTTAAAAAATAGTACGATATCATTATCTAGTCTTAATGAAACAGGAATCTTCTTAGGTTCATAAAACCTACCTCGAACGCCATCACTAAAGTCATACTCATCTAACATCTCATAGTCATCAAATTTTTCTCTTTCTTTAATGTTGCTCATAAAAAATCCTTTCTTTTTGGTTGGCTTTTCTTGCACTAATTATTCTAACTATTTCTTCACCATTTTCATCAAAAAACATATTTGCAACTACTAAAATGTTCTCTTTTGTAGTGACCCCTAGTGTTATCCATCTCTCTTCAAAATAGTCAAAACGATGATCTAGTTTTGAAATATGCATTGGATCTAAAAAAACTTCTTTGGCTTCTTCAAAGCTAACATCATGCTTTTCAATATTTAAGTTGTTTTTTTCTTCACTCCACTCAAATTTCAAAATAAAATCCTTTTTCGTGTATGTTAATAGTATAGCGTTTTGTATTTACATTGTCAATATATTATTTTGGAGCATAACGGTTGAGGAGAGCAATATTTTTCCCGCTAGGGTAAAATATTGGCTCCTGCGTTTTGTTAACTTTTTAATAAAGCTTCTACTTTCCATCATCTTGACTATTTAAAAAATTTGCAAGAACATCGCCATGACAAGATGATGGTTTACAAAAACAGCCTAAACGTTTTCCTGCTAGTTTATATACTTCATCTTTCTTTTTGTTTATAAACATATCTCTATCAAAATCATATTTAAATTTTCTTATTACTTCTTCTCTTGTATCACCATTTTCATACATTGAATGTGGATTACCCCAGTATGAACCACGTCCTATATATTCAT